>PMBQ01000141.1 GCA_003152955.1 Candidatus Bathyarchaeota archaeon | reverse complement strand
AACATCTCTCCGTACCTCTCAAGTTTCGGAGGCACATCGGAGCCCGGAGACTCCCTCAGAACTCTAGCTCCATAACCAATTACAATCCAGTTGACAATAGGTATCACATCCAGCACAATAAGGACAATCAACCTACCTATGTCGCTAAACATCTTCTTGGCATAATCGAAACTACTACCTAGGTTCTCAGTAAGGTTCAATCCCAAAACCCCAATCACAGAGAGCGCTCTGACGAATATAAAATACTAATGACGTTTGATTCCACGCAATCTAGGCGATGTAGAACGAGGCCTTACGACTGCTTGGCTCCACAATTACCGCAGAATTTCGCATTAGGCTGAAGTGCTGCTCCACAAATAACGCAGAACCTAGCCGGTGCCATAGGTGGCTGCACGGATGGTGAGATTTTCTTGAAAAGGATTGATAGATCCGGTGTAAGTTCAGGGCGCGCGTCCGTTAGAAACATCAGGTAAGCGGAGACATATGCGGATGCAGCCACATACCTTTTCGTTGAGCGATAGAGACGAGCGCCTCTTCTACCGAATATAAGAATGTGAAAGAATTGGAGAAACTCGATAATCGAGATGTAGATAGCCCACAGATAGAAAACAACTCCAATAACGATTCCATAGAACCATCTGACAATGAGTTCCAGACGAGACGCTTTTTCAACATATGGAGCCATTTCAAATGTTTCGGATCCTTCCATGAAAATCTCACGTATCCCTCTAGGTGTTCTCGTGAGTTTTAGAGCCTCCGGTCATCTTAACTTTGTACTGAACACCCGCGCACATGTAATGGGGCGAAAAACAGTTTCATGAATGGCCCCTGACGAAACGTGTCAGGAGAACAGACAGAATAGAGTCTTTCAGTCGGAGCCCTGATTTCTCAGTCTTCGCAGTTTCTCGATGGCAGATAGCCAGTTTGACATGGCCTTTCCATAAGCGATGAGTTTTTCGGGGTCAGTTTCATTCTTCAACAATAGGTTGACTTCTTGGATTTTGGTCATCAACGTTTGCTCTGAAGTTTCCAGGATGGTATCGGCTTTTAGGCGGTTTTCATCTTCTACGGAATGAATTATCACGACGGGTTTGTTGCATTTAGCGCAGAATGTTTCCTTTCCCTTTCTGAAGAGTGGGGTGCCGCATTCAGGGCAGGTCTCCGATAGCATGGTTGCTCCCGATTTCAACAGGTCTGCCATTTTCCTGACTTCGATCGCCAAAATCATCAGCCATAGAAGATCATGGGAGAACACTTTTACGCTTGTTGGCTTACGGCCAAAGTCCCGACTATTTGTAAAAGCAGAGAAAGAGTTTAGATACTGCGCATGGATAGTTTTGATTGAAAGGTTCACTCTCTTGCGGAGTGGTCGGCCATGTCAACCAAAGCTAAACGCAAAGAAGAATATGAGGGAAGAATCAAGCAGGCTTTGGTCATACTGAACGAAGTATCCAACGACACAACCACACCCCGCAATATTCGTCGGGCTGCCAAGACTGCAATGGATACGCTCCAAGTAACCGATTTGAGCTTGGGGGTAAGGGCAGCCAACGCAATCTCGATTCTGGATGACATAAGCCAGGACCCGAACATGCCGCCCTACACTCGGACTAAGATCTGGAACATAGTCAGCCTCATCGAGGCCATTAAAGACTAATTCCGAGTTTCGTACTGGCCTCTGAACCTTCATCTCAATGCACATTCTTCGAAGGTTACTTATCATTGGACCCCGCGGTTCAGACATTCAACATAACCAACCGTTTCGGCGAACTGACCGCAGTCAATCGAATCAACCTGGCCAGCGATTCTGAGGAGATTTTCGGTTACCTCGGACCCAACAGCTCGGGTAAGACAACTCTGATCCGCAGGCTCACGACTGTGCTTCCTCCTAAAGAGGGCAACGCGAACGTCGCGGATTTGGACATACGTAGAACCCCAAATGGGGTACGAGAGAAAATAGGCGACTTTGCTTTTCTAGCAGTATTCACTGGAATAATGGTTCTTATTGCCACGGCCGCGTTCGAACGAGTGCTCTGAGAATAAACTTGGAGTTATGCCGAGAACTCAGCGCAACGTACGAACCGCAATTTGCGGCAGATCGCAAATGAACCGCAACCTTAAATGTCGTCTATCGAAACTGACCGAACAGTTAGGTCGTGGGTGAGTTGAGAAGTAGGATTTTTGCAATGGCCGTGTTAGCATGTTTACTCGCAGTCGGTGTATTCTCGCAGCAGGCAACGCCGTCGGTTAGCGGTATCGGCGTAGCGAATGTTGTAGTTACCAGTGTCTATTGGGGGTCCAATCCTATGAACCCTTCAACACCTCATCCAGGTGATGTTAACGTTCAACTTTCAATTGTTTTGTCGAATGTTGGGGATGATGTTGCGCGAGGACTCAACGCAACATTAGTGCTAGGTCCACCGCTGACCTACAACTACTACCTGAACGGCGCTCAATACCCTGCGGTAGCCGTCTCAAAAATCGCAGGCGACATCAACGCAGGGGCAAGCTTCACGCTAGGTTACACGGTCAACATCGATCCAAACGCAAAGGAAGGAACCTACCGATACAACCTTCAATTATCATACAACTCCGCAAGGGAACTGCAACAAATCAACAGCAAAGCCATGATCGACGTTCCTATCTGGAAGGGTGAACTGCATATTCAGGCAGTCGTCACTCTCCCGACCAAGCTCTATCCCGGCAGCAAACAAGTTTTGCTCAAGGTCGGGATCGTGAATTCTGGGGTAGGCGCAGCCAAAGACCTTCTGCTTCGACTGGCACTGAAACCTCCATTCACAGCCTCCTCGGGCAGCTCTGACCAAGTCTATGTAGGAAACATCCCCGCTGGCCAAGGCTCCGAGGCCGATTTCATCGTGGATGTTGGAAGCGACGCGCAATTCGGACAGTACTCTGTCATATTGGGCGAACAAGTAGGGCAGAACATAATTTCTATCGGAGAGTTAACACTGTATGTCAACGAGAAGGTTGGGTTCGATATTGTCAGCGTTACACCCGACATAGTGTCCGCTGGTGACTCGGGCCGAGTAATACGGGTCGAATTGAAGAACAACGGATCGGTCAAGGCAGACTCAGTCAGAGTTCAACTGAGAGTCGGGAACTTCTTCNNTCAACCCGGGAAGTATAATCTCGACCTGAGATTCGACTGGACGCAAGAGGACAACGCACTTGACAATACGCAGACTCTAGCATTGACCGTTGCGACCACAGGCGCACCAGTGACATTGATCGCTATAGGAATAGTCGCCTTGGTTGTTGTGGTTGGGTATTCGTTCATTAGAAGACGGCGAATGAAGGCAACCCAAACTCCACCAAAGTGAAAAACACTGTCTGAACGCCGATACTACTGACTCGGAGCAGAGAGATGTTTGGCTCAACGATGGGCCATTGCTATCCTCATGTTAGCCTTGGCAGTCAACTTTGCTGCTCCGGTATACGCACACACAACGTTAGGCAATCTGAACGGAACGGCTCCGCTCTACCGATCCAACGACCATGAACTGAATCCCACTAATACATTAGGTGGACACGTTCCGGGTCCCCTTGGCTATGTTTGGCCCGGAAGCGGGTTGAACACGTATTCAGGAATATCATCTAACCCGCCAGGATACCAATCACCCTTCACAACCTTCGAAAANNTCTACATTCCTGCCCCCGTTTTCGACAAGACTGGCGCACTCGTACAGGACGGGTTTGAACCGGCAGGAGGCATAAATTGGAACAGCGGGGAGAACACGAACATCGTCACTACAATAACCGACAATTATGGAAACATTTTCGTAACAAGGGCTGACCGAAATGACCCCTTTGGGCCTGGATCATGGGTTTTGTACATCACTGCTCCGAACAACATAACGTTCACAGCCGCGAGG
The DNA here is from genome assembly GCA_003152955.1 of Candidatus Bathyarchaeota archaeon. The sequence continues at coordinate 7,337 of PMBQ01000141.1, read as the reverse complement.
AACTGGTCTGAGTGGTACTACATTCGCGTAAACCAAATGAGAGCCCCTCAAGTTGCTGGCAGATATTTCTTCAAAGTATTCCTGGACAATCACTACCCTGTTCGCAGACAGGGAACAGTACCAAGTCTGATTGGAAGCACAATGCCCATGGAGAACTGGCCCGTATTACTCGTAAAAGGAGAAGTTGACCCTGCAATCGTTTGGGGAACAGTTCTGTATGGCGATAAGGACAGTGCGTTTTACGGTCTTCCCTTGAATCTTCCCGGGAAAGTCAGGGCAGTAGGAATCGCAACCGATCCAGTGAGCGGACTTTCGACTGGTCGTGCAGTGGAAGCAAGAGGATACTTCAACGCTACTTCTCAAGGTCATTTCGAGGTCGAGGGGGTGGCGCCTGGGATTTATGCGATCTACGCTTCAGCTTCAGGTTATCCTGAAAGGAAAGTTGCAGAGAATGTCAAGGTTTTTCGCGGACAGTCCCTCAGACTAGATGCGTACCTGCAAGTTGGGCCACAGTTGAAAGGTGAGGTCTTTTCCAAAGAAAGGTATGGCTCCCTTCCTTGGAGTGGGCAATTGCCAATCACAGTAGTAGTCTATGACAGCAACACTTACGACTTCGACAGCGTCGTCACTTATTCTCCCACTAACCTGACGGATGCTCCATATTCATCATACGTGGTCGGAAACACGCTGTTCACCAGTGACAGGCTGACGACTCCGAATGCTCCTAAACTGGTGAGTTTCCCCTGGGAAGGTCCAATTGGATACTACGGTTACACACCTGCGCCGACCTTCAAAGACCAGTTTGGAGTCTTCAATGGAGTCGGACCAGCACAATATTGGTGGGTAGATCCACTACCTTCGCAAGATCCCGTTACACTATTCGGTTCCACGGGAGACGGATTCGTGTTTCAGTTCGGCTCGAAACCGGCATACGGTGTCCCAACGAAGTTATCCGGCATGGTTCCAGAGGTCTTCGCAACTTGGACCGACAGCCTGACCCCGGGAACCTACTATGTTCGAGTCTTTGTAAACGGGTACGTTCAAAGCTCAAATGATGGGACAAAGTTTGTCGATTACACTTTCCGGATCTCGGGAAGCATATCTGCGCAAGACGTATTCATTCCCATCGATCTGCAAAAGTCAGGATGCCTTAGCGTAACCGTGCATTTTCACGACATGCCCGGCACGCTTCAAGGCGGTCCAATCGGCGGGCCTGACCCTCGACGGTTTCTGATAGCCGAAGCATTTGCTAGTGACGGAACGCTGGCAGCCTTCAATTTCACTCAAGTTTCTTCAGCAAGCAACCAGACTTCGATTTCCTTGAACGGTTTTGGGATGGCGGGACAGATCGCCCCCCCGGATCCGCGTGCTTCCATAAAGTACTCACTTGCCCGATATCGCGGAATCTATGATTACGGACTGCTTACTGACACTTACACGATTCGGGTTTTCATGCGAGGATATGTGCAAGCGCTTCCTCCAGCGACAAACTTCAATGAGCTTGATCAACCGCTAACAATAACCATCTCGATAGGGTCAGGATGCGTACTCCTTAGTACGCACATGTATCGCGGAGGCGGTATCAATGCCACTGTCTTCTCCGTTGATTGGGAAATACCGCCTGTTCAGAGAAAGTGGGTCTGGAATGACGCTTCTGCAAGCGCGCTCGTTTACGATATTGCGTCGAAAGCGTTCATTGACGTGATCTACTTCTGGAACGCTAGCGCGAATCAATGGGCGATCCCAAAGCAGAACTCTCAATTCTCAAGCCTACCTTGGCCAGGTTGGCATGGTGGTGGCTTGGTGACGAATGGATCTACCATCGTAGACAGATTTGGACCTGACCTGCCGGATTTTCCCTCACTTGACCCATCCCAAGATCGAGCTACAGTGGTATTTCTGCAGGAGAACTTTCACTCTGGATTTCTCTACAGTTCAAGCTCGTACAGGACAGAGTCGTTTCGATCAAATTTAGCCATCTATCCCGGAGTCTACGCGTTGAATGTTTGGACCTATGGCTATGTGCAGGACAATGTAGCAACCCTCGGGGACCTGGGAAACGTCCAGCTCTCTGTTCCATGGTTGGGCTCGTTAGCCGATGCAAATGTCAAATTGATTACTGGAGTGAATTTAACAATCAGAATCGTCTTCAAGACCGAGGGTTTATTCTCTGGAATCCCATGCAACTCTTCGGTGCGAATCCGGGTTTTTGATCAAGGAGATGACTTGGTCGCAGCGACCACGGTCTTCTCTGACGCGGGAACCCTGATGCCAAGCTCGAGTGCAGGCTTCTTCGCCGACGGTAAGAAATNNATTGCTATCAAAACCTATTCCGGCTGGGACGAAAACGCTCGAATATGTGTCGCTGGCCGGCCTCTTCGGTTACGTTGAACCCAGCACTGGGGCCGCGAATGTTCGCAGTGCCACTCTGTTTTCTCCAGATCATGGAATATGGGGTCTTTCCACTCATCCGGGTTCGTATTCTGGCGATTGGACGGTAATGGTTGACGTCGTAAACTGGTATCTCCCACACAACTTCTATCCGGCGGCACCTGCACTTCTACAAGGTGAGTCCCCATACTTCTACCCCTACAACCATCTCGGCCCGTATCATCAGACAGGCTACGCGAGAATATCCAATGTAGTCCAGGGTGGTGAAGCCTCGGTAGAGTTCGGGCTTGATCTAAGAGGCTACGTTCAAGGAGTCGTCTTTGGGCTGGATTGGGATGACACCGCAAGGACAATGAGTTGGGCAAGGATTCAGATCACGAGTGGTTCCACAACGTACAATTGGTATACGTGGGACGGCTGGTTCGATGGATATCTTGATCCAGGTGCCTATCAGGCAAAATTGTCTGAGTGGACAACCCGTGGTGAAGGACATCAAACAAATGAATTCGTGCTCAATGTAGGTGCAGGACAGAGCAGCACGGAAACGATCTTACTTCCAGAGAGCAGAATAGCCATTCCAGAATTCACGAGTGTACTCCAAGTGGTTTTCATGGCTTTCATCGTTGCACTTGCAGGTCTGCGATCTAAACGGATGCGACACAGAGATATTTGAACGAGAGAACGGGTCTTACATCGTGCGCTTTGATAGCATGGTGGCAATCGGTATCATGATCAGGCTACTTAACGATAGAACGAGTAGATCGCCAGCTATCGCGTTGAAACCCAATCCTAGGTAGATAACTCGTCTGAGAGCTTCATTGCCGTAACTCCAAGGCAAAATCCTAGCTATAGCACGTCCTCCAGACGCCAACAGCTCTGGCGATTGAAAGACGCCCGCGAGTTCAAAGAGAGGAAATGTCAACGCAATCTCCAAAACAGTCAGGGTTGAAGAACCGCGGATTCTTGCAGATAGAACCAAGCCCAAAGACAATGTGAAAACGGCGATCAGTGCGGTCGTGAGGTAAATCAAGAGAAGGTTGCCGCGTACTGCTAACCCCATGATAACGAAGATTATGAGCATTAGCGTTGTTCTGACGATGGTAAGGAGAACGGTGGCCATCATTTTCCCCGTATAAATTGAAACAATGTTTACGGGGCTCAAAAGCAGGCGTGGAAATGTACCTCGCTCACGTTCTCTGCTTATCGCATTCACAATATCATCGAAGGCTCCGAGAATAGCGATCATCCCTAGGAAACCAGGCAAGATTGTGTCACCCGAAGGCGGACGGCCTGAGATCGGTTTCGTGATTACATCCACGGTCGCCTGCTTAACGCCAAATCGAGCGCCTGAATTTGACACTAGATCCTGCGCCTCTCGGTTTACCGCCGCGATGATCAAAGTTGGGGCAGTTATCTTCGAATTGTCAGTTTGGATCACAATGAATGCCCGGCCGGTTGTGAGAAGCGACTCACCGAAACCCTGCGGACNNCATCTCCGCTCTCAACAAGTTGCAGAGCCTGATCCTCGCTTGGCGAGAGTTGAGCCACCCGGATAATGGAGGATGTGGTCATTTTGTCCACCAAGAATATGGATGCGGGTGAAGTGTCCAGATCCGTCACAACAACGGGGATATTGTAACTCGGAGCGCTGAAAGCAGATACGATGACGATGAATATCCCAATCAATAGAATCGGAAACATGAACGTAAGAACAAGTGAAACTGGATCACGACGTAATTGTCTAATTTCTTTAGTTGCGATCGCAACCGAGTCACGGGCCATGCGCATCAAAATGCAACCCTCTCCCTTGAGAAAGCAAAGATCGCGTACGATGTTACGTAGAATGCTAACGTGGCTGCGACGATAAATTGCAGGTCGCTTGCTAGACTTGTCAATGGCCGACCTATGAGTATAGTTCGTCTAAGTATTTCGAATCCATATGTCCACGGCAGCGCGTACGCAATTTCTTTCGAGACACCTCTGAGGAGTTCTTTGTCGATTATAAGGCCGCTAAACGCGAAGAGGAAGAGGACGAGGAAGAACTCTACGATAACGACAGCCCGTGCTCCAACTCTAAACGCGGAGATTAGGAACCCGAAACCCATTGTCACTAAGGCAATCATGAGCGACACCACGAGAAGTGTTCCTACGTCTGTATTTGGCCTAGCTCCGTAGAGAAAAACTGCGAGGCCAAGAACGGTGAAGGTGCGCACGGTCGCCAAGACAGAGTCAAACAGAGTCTTACCAAGCATGACCGAAACTATGCCCGTCGGACTTACGAGCAGGCGCGCAAGCGTCCCTTCATCTCGCTCTCGAGACATTCCTCCTGCAATCTCATAGAAGGTTGCGAAGATCTGCACAACACCCAACACTACTACGAGCCCTATGTTGAAACCTGAGAACAAAGCGCCCTTCTGAATGATCTCAATCTGAGCGAAACCATTCGCCTCTGCCTGCACCTCGACATTCGGATTGAAGTCCTGTACATCGTTGCGCAACGTGGCAGAGATTTGATCAGCGACACCAGGTTCGCTGTCATCAGCGTAGAGCACTATGTTGCTGGTTTGGTTATTTGCCAGATTGCCCANNCCTGGAAGCCTTCGGGAACAATTATGGCCGCGTAGATCTTTCCTGTTCCTAAGACGGCAAGCGCGTTATCCTCCCTGTAACCGAGGATAAGATTATCAAAATCACCTGTACTCCGAAGAGACTGCAGGAGCTTGCTAGAGTCGGTCGATAGGTCATTATCAATGAAAGCTATCGGAAGATTAGCTGTGGGCGAAAAATGTGTAGTCGCACCACCGCTGCCTGCGCCCAGACTGAACGTGAAGAAGAGTGGAAGGATCACCAGCGAGATGAGAATCGCGGTTCGATTACGCCGGAATAGGCGAAACTCATTCCCCGCTACAGCGGTTACATCACGGAGAAGCTTCAACCTCAAAACGACATGCTCCTAAATCGATGACGCGCCCTGCAGTATCAGACAAAATCACTTTCGTGGCGAACCCGATTCGATAAATCGATCAATCTCTTCTTCGCCACCTGTCAATGAAATGAATGCTTCCTCCAAAGTTGGCTCCTTCGTATTGACCGCCTTTATTCTGGCACCGAGGGTGAGGAGGGCTTTTACGACATCCTCAGCTAGATCATCATGGTGCTCACAGGTAACACGAAGCATCGGGTCCTTGTAGGAGATATTGCAGACTTTCTCTAGATTGCGAATCTTGTTCACTTGAGCTTGGGACAAACCGGGTGATTCCACTTCGACAGTACTGAGCTCAGTAACGCTGTGCTTCAATTCAAGTGGCGTTCCAACCTTGATTAGTCTGCCAGCGAAAACCACTCCTACCCTGTCACAGATTTTCTCCGGTTCGCCCATATAGTGGGTTGTCCAAATCACCGTCTCTCCCTGGTCGCAGAGCTTTCTTGTGAAATCTTGAAGAGCGATAGCTGATTGCGGATCCAGCCCGGAAGTCACTTCGTCCAAGAAGAGCACTTTTGGTTCATGGAGAAGTGCGGCACAGATCATAGCCTTCTTCTGCCACCCAGTAGAGAGCGCGCTCACAAGTCGCTTTGCCTTTTCTCTAAAGCCAAACATCTCCATTAGTTCTTGGATCCGTTGGTCAGCCTTTGCACGCGAGAGATCATACAGCGTGCTAAACAGCCGCAGGTTCTCCAGGATGGTTAGGTCCTTGTACAGTGACACTCCGTCTGAAACAACTCCGATCTTTCGCCTTACCTCAGCTGCCTGCTCTCTGATGTCATAGCCTGCAACGGTCGCACTTCCATGAGTGGGTTCGATTAATGTACAGAGCATTCGTACGGTTGTGGTTTTGCCTGCACCATTGGGTCCAAGTAGACCAAACAATTCGCCTGCTCTAATATTCAAATTGAGATTGTCGACGGCTGTGAAATGTCCGAAGATCTTGGTCAGAGCTTTTGTGGTGATCGAGTTGTCTGACATGATCTTTTCTGAACCCTCGATTTTAGCACGAAGTTTCTATCTGGGACTAAAGAGGTTTGTGAGTTGAACGCGTGGCCTCATGATATCATTTTGATCGATGCCACTCATCTTCGTCCTGTCCTTCTTGATGGTTTACTGATCGAGCCATAACAAATAGAAGGTCTGACAACCGATTGAAATATGGCACCAGATTCTCGTTTACCTTCTCGATTTTGATCAGTGAGACTATGCTTCTTTCGGCTCGTCTTGTAACAGACCTAGCAAAATGGAGAAGCGCTCCCGTTTCTCCACCACCCGGTAATATGAATACTTTCAAAGGAGGCAGCCTCTCTTGCAGCATGTCTATAGTCTTCTCCAGTCCCGCAACCATCTCCTCGCTGATCCGTGGAACATCATGGCTCTCGTCAGTTGGGGAGGCTAGGTCCGCTCCAGCTACGAAGAGATCTTTCTGTAACCTTTCGAGCACCGAGTCTATTTCCTCGTTCTTTGAAGATGCCCGAACCAAACCAAGGACAGAATTCAGTTCGTCGATGTCCCCATACGCCCGAACTCGAGGCGAGTCTTTTGAAATTCGGACACTGCTGAATAGACCTGTCTCACCCTTGTCACCTGTCCGTGTGTATATCTTTGCCAATTCGACTACTCAAGGATAGAGTCGTGGAAGAGAAATTTAGAGGCGTTGGTTTCTGTTGAGATTGGCGCACAGAGTTGAAGATCGGCGGCTTACCGGATGACGTTTGGCAGATCTGAAAATGTTTCAGCTATCGCTGAGTACGTCGAAACGCTCGATATTCTTGACCGCTGCAAGATCAAATCAGTACAAAGAGGTTGCGTACAAGGTGAGAGCTAAGGCTTGTCCAAATTGTGGCTAAGTAGCCGCGAGCTTTCGACCGCATGAACCGCAGAACCTTGCGTGTTGGGGGTTGACTGCGCTGCAGAACGAGCAGGTCAGAGTGAAAAGAGACCCCCCACAGCCGTAGCA
>PMBQ01000069.1 GCA_003152955.1 Candidatus Bathyarchaeota archaeon | reverse complement strand
ACAGCTATGTACTTGACGAATCCGTCTGGAGGAGGATCGTCCAGAGAAATGTAGAAGAACACTGGCAGTGCGTCCGCCTCATAGTAGTGTTCGAACGGAATGCATGTACCGAGGATGTGCTTCTTTCCGCGCGTGAAATGCCAAAGCGGAAACAAGGTTCCCTCGCGAAGTGAGAGAGGAAGCAGAATTCTAGCGATCGATCTGATATCCTCAACTTCCGCAAGCAACGGGGGCGCAACATCTGGGAATCTTCCTTCCAAACTCTCGGCGAAGGCTTCTGGAACAGCCTTAAGCTCGACAAACGACGCGTATCGAAAACGCGTATCTCCGGCCTCATCTGAAAACATCCATTCCTCGCCTTTCGTGGAATCGCTTCGATACGCGAGAAAAGCTTTGGGCGGAGCATCTGAGAACGCGTACGCCAGTATCGGGAGATCTCCATCCCAGTACATGTATGCAGTGAAGAGCCCCAAGACGTGTTTGCCTTTGTACTTAAGGTACCAAAGGATCTGCGAACCTTCAGTCAACCCTAATGCCAATCTGGCGAAATTCAACATATCGGAGACATGCACGGGTACGGGGGGTTTTAGAGGCTCCACTTAGAACACCGGTTCAGCTACACACAAACCATAGCACAAATTAACTTTGCGAAGGTCTCTTGAAATGAGTTCAGCGGAACAAGTCATCTTCTTCAGGCCTGATCAAGTCCTTCGCTGACCCCTTTCCACGAGGATACTCGAATCCTCTGACGATCGCAACTGGGACACGATCACTCTTTTTCATAACAAGTTCTGCGGCAGAGGCCAGTTCGTCCGCTATTGCTATTTGAGTCACATTAAGAACGTGACCAAACATGTCCTTCGTGCCACGGTAGTCTTGGGCCGGTCGCAATCCGTCCACGCCAATTGCGACATCAACCTGGCCGATTCGCCAAGCTCGCCCGAATGTGTCTGACACTATTACGCCCACATCGGCTCCGGTCAAGTCTCTGATCCTCTTCCTTATTTCACGAGCAGATTTGTCCGGATCTACGGGCAGGAGAGTCACCGAGTCATCATCCTCGACGTTTGACTTATCTACGCCTGCATTAGCGCACACAAAACCGTGGCGGGTCTGGACAATAAGGTGACCCTGCCGCATCCTCACAATACTCTCCGTTTCTCTCAGGATCGTCTCAATATGCCTAGGATCCTTTCCTGTGGTTTTGCAGATTGCCTTCGCAAAAGCCGAAGGAGTTATCAATTTCAAATCGACAACCATCCCCTCAGCCTTCGAAACTATCTTCTGCGCGATAACCACGACGTCACGATTTTGAATTTGGAGCCCTTCTTCTTTCGCGGCCTTTACGATCTGATCTCCAACCTTGTCCCCCTGCTTTATGAGGGGAATCTTCGTTAGACCATATATCTGGATCATACGTCACACTCTCCGGCAGAAGTTGAGATCAACCTAACCTGAAAAGAATGATTCAAGCTTCTTTACTCCAGCCAGGTCCTCGAACTCGAGACCTAAAGAGTCAAGAACCTGGTCAAAGGTACCTCTGATATATTCAATGTACTTCTCGCTGTCCACTTCGTCTATTTTCGCGAGCTGCACGGGTTTCACCCCAGGCTCTCCGCGCACCTTCACGAACGACACGATATCGCCAGGTTTCATCTCCGTACCAGCCTGCTGCAACTGTCTCGCAGCCTTCACATGCTGAGGAGTTGTCTTAGTGTATCCTTCGGGGCTTCGGCTCATCATCATTGAGAACGCCAAATCGGCGAGGGTGTACTCCTTGTTGCGGAGTTTCACGTAGCAATCTTTCACGATGTTTGCTGTCTTTGCCTTCGCTACTTCAATATCCTCTGGCGATTTGACCTCACTGAGGACAGCGACCATGTCGTAGAAGGCACTATGAAGGAATCCTGGGATGTGCCGCTTTTTCCCTGTCAAACCCTTAATGTCCACCTGTCCATCTGGCAGTACACCGAAGTAGTTCTTTTTCCTCGAGCTGAGGGCCAAGTAGCGGTAGTTCTTGTCGATTTCAAGTTCCATTTTGAGTTGATCACGTGACCATTCGATCAATTTGCTCAGGGAATCTGGGTATTGGCCTTCGAGGAAAATTGAGTCCGTGTCTCCATAGAATACCTCCAGACCCAGATCCCGCGATTTCTGAATCGCCTGGGTTATGACATGTCGCCCAATGGCCGCAGTGGCCTCCGCAACGGGTGGGCAATAGAGAGCAAAGTTTTCGGCGCCAAAGACACCGTAGCTCGCGTTCAAAACCACTTTCAGTGCATCTGAGACGACTTTGTACCAGCTTTGCACGGGTTTAGGTAGGGTACGGTCTTTCGATCTAACCTTGTACCACTTGACGCGAAGATCTCTCAAGGAACCGATCAATAGACTCTCAAGGCCTCGCTTCTTCGTGCAAGCCCAGTGAGGGGTTCCAGGTATGAGGTTCTTCTTGCACTCCTCATGAGGGCATCGTACTGTTTCGTAGCCTAAGTTCCAAATCTTGATTATTGATGGGTATAGGGAGGCGAAGTCGAGGACGGCGACGTTAAAATGGACACCCGGCTTTGGCTCCACCACGATCGCGCCCTTGTATTTCTTTCCCTTGATGATGGCCTCTGTAGCTGTTTGGCCCTTGACCTCTAGAATTTCGTCCTTTCGTGGTATGAGATAGCCTCGCTTTCTGTGGTGGCAGAACATTATGCTCCGAATCCACCCCGATACACCTTGCCGTGAAACATCATCCAAAGTCATGTAACTAATTCGCGACAGAGCGGTCATCAATTTCATGACAAGATCATCGTTGAACGATGTCAACGTTAGAACGATCTCAGAATCACGATAGCAGTAGGCCGCCAGTTCTCTGTACGAAGAGTTTGAAAACGATTCTATCTCAATCTTGGCCGTGCCAACTAGCGCTTCGCCGACGGCATCAAGTGTGTTCTCACGGTATTTCTGACCGAAAGCGTAGATTTGGATTGATCTGTTGAAGAAGAATTTGTAGAGATCTATGTGCACGCCGTACTTCAGGTTAGCGACGTCTCTCCCCAAGTCGATCGGGATTTCCTCGTTCTTGAATCCCAGTCTCTGGGCGCGGTGGTATAGGTACTTGAGATCGAATTCGTCGCCGTTGAACGTAACCACGAATGGGTACTCGAGAAACGCTTGAAAAATCGCGGCCAGGAGTTCCTGCTCGTTTTCGAAGAACTCAAGCTTTGTGTTGGGTGGAAGTGGCGCGGTTCCGTCCGAAATTCCCTCTCGCTTGAGCAATAGCACGCTTTTCGTACCATCCGAGCCAACCAAGCTGGCACAGATTACGGATTGTTCAGCAACTTCAGGATCGGGCACGCGAGTCTCAACTTGTTGAGCTACTTCGATATCAAATGCGACTCGGCGATACTGCGGCACAGGGCACTCGAGAAGTCGAGTCCATTCGCTTGCAAGCGCTTTGTAGTCAGGAACTTCTCCTGACAGAAGTCGGTCAATTTCTTTGAGCGTCTGCTCAGGCAGCTCAAATTTGACTTGAGAGAGATGTTTGTCCTTGTACTCGTACATCATTCCAGGTTCGAGGCCGCGATCGTAAATGTAATTCTCAACATACTTTATGTCAGCTTCCCAGGCCGTGATCGAGTCCCGGATTGACCCAGTTGGTTTTCCGCCGATAGTAAGAGGATCCTTGGCAACGATCTTAGTCACATTGACTGATTGGCTTCGCAGAGCGTCGAACCTCGAACCTTGTTCGAAGTGATCGAACCCTGGGTTTCTCGCTATCGCATCAATCTTCTGGAGCTCTGCGGGTGGCTGCTTGCTGTAGCAGTATGGTTTGTGTTCCGAATCGTCATACCAAAAGCAGATCTTGTGCGTGACTGGATCATAGAACCTGAGAAAACACTTTCTTCGATCACCATCATAACCGATCGACACTAGGTACGACGGAGGAATGGTTGTGGGTGTCTGGGGCGTGAAAANNCGAGACTATCCCGACTTATCGCTGGCTTCGAGACAGTAACCAGCTCCTCCGTGAAGTAGCTTTCAAGCGTTTTCGCCGTGTTCCAGCCCCCGCAAAACTGAGTAACATCAACTACTGTTCTTACTAAATAGTTGCGCAGGCGAAACAGTGGTGAAGGGACGGTTTATGACTTGACGGCGGATTCTCTCGCTGTTGCCATTGAAGCAATGAGCTGGATAGCGTACGCTGGAGCCGGTGAGAGAACCGCGCTTTTCAAGGCCGCCGGGCAGTTGGGGGTTGGGCGTTCCAACGAACTTCGACAAGCCCACAAGCTCGTGATGGAAACAGCGAGATACCAGAATCGCCTTGAGAGCTTGATACGAGCCTCGACAACGGGATACAAGATCCAGCGTACCCCACATGGAGTAACAAGTTTCTTGAAGATACTCGCTTACCTTANNAATCGCGTCTGGGACTCTGGACATTCGTGGCCCCGAGCTCACAGATTTTGAGAGGCTTGCCCTTCAGACATGTAACCCAGTTTGGTTTGTCGAGAAGACGATCCGCGTTTTTGGTCGACCTTTCGCACTTAAGATTCTGAGTCGAAATCTCAGTCTGTTACCCGCGTACATCCGTCTCAACATGTTGAAGATTCGCGGCCAGGACCGCGCAGATGCCATCGCAAGCCAGGTGCAAGGTAGCAGGATGCAGCAGTTAGAAACCATACTGAAGATGGATAGGGCGCCTAGTGCTTCGGCGCGATCTGATCCCTTCCGGTCTGGCGAGATTGTAATGCAGGACCTAGCCAGCATCGTTGCTGGCCTTGTGGCTTCTCCAAAGCGAGGTTCATTGGTTCTTGACGTTTGCGCTGCCCCTGGCAACAAGACGAGCCACTTGGCGGATATCATGGATAACACAGGTGAGATTTGTTCGATAGACATCTCCGAGAAAAGGCTCTCACATTGGAAGACGGAAATGGATAGAACAGGTGTGACAGTGGCTTACCCTATCCTGGGAGAGGCTAGAAGCATCCCCATCAGGAAAAGAGCAGACGTGATTCTGGTTGATCCCCCATGCTCCAATACGGGCGTATTCGCCAGAAACCCCAGCCTCAAATGGAAAACCTCGGCTGCAAACATCGAGGAGTTCGCATTGCGACAATACTGGATTCTGAGAGCGGCTGCGACCAATCTGATTCCAAATGGGACGCTTGTTTATTGCACCTGTAGCTTGTTGCCGGAAGAGAACGAGCTTGTCATTGAAGACTTTCTGAAAAGAGAACAGGATTTCAGACTCGTGCCCCAGACTCCCTTCGTTGGATCACCTGGCCTTAGAGGCCTAGGTCTGTGTCAACGATTCTATCCGCACGTACATGATTGCAATGGTTACTTCATCGCGAAACTACAACGGACCGACTAGCCCAATCTAGCTTTCTCAGCCTGAGCAATTACTTCGAAGATTATGCGGGCGGCGGCTGCAGCGGTGGCGCCGGTGTCGTATGGTGGACAAACCTCCACCAGATCAAAACCAATCATTCGTTCGCGAGCAACGACTGACGCGATCTGCATCAACTCGTTCGGTGTTATCCCGTCGAACTCAGGATTAGCAACGCCCGGAGCAAATGCAGGGTCCAACACGTNNGTAAGGTAGGTGTGGCTGAATTTTCTCGTAAACTCGACCACCCGTTCCATCACCTTCCTCATGCCCAGCTCACGAATTTCCCAAGGCGTCATGTGCTGTATCTTATGCTTCTCGATGAATTCTATTTCTTCCCTACATAGTGCGCGCACTCCACAAACCAGGATCCCGTCAGTTCCGACTACCTCGCTTATCCTGCGCAGAACTGTTGCATGCGATAATTTTCCGCCTCCGTATTCGTCTCTCAGATCCCCGTGCGCGTCGAGACTTACTACGCCAACAGACTTCGGCAGGCTGCGAACTACGCCTTGGCTTATGGTGTGCTCGCCTCCGATGACGACAGGTATCTTCTGCGATGATACGATATCCATACTGACTTGGTTCAGTCGCTTCAGTGTTCCCGAAACATCATCGACAATGTGAAGGTCTCCCGCGTCATGTATTGGAACCCCTTCAATGTCAATGCCAGCTCTCAGACTGAAAGTTTCAATGTTGAATGAGGCTTCGCGTATTGCGCGGGGTGCAAAACGGGAACCGGCTCTGTATGTGCTGGTGTGGTCGAACGGGACCCCCACTACTACATAGCGCGCTTCGTTGAGTGGTGTTGAGAGTCCTGTGAAGCTTTCGATCATTGAGGTGTGAAAGGTCAGGTTCTCCAACTAGTACGACTCCAGTGGGAACTGGTAAGGTTTTATGGCACGTCCTCAGGCGTAATAAGGCCTCCCGAATTTGCGGTGGCGCGAGATTGACAGAAAAATTCACTGAAAGAACGGCGGGAATCTGGCTTCCCTTGGTATTCTACATTGTGGGTGGCGTCTACATGTTGGCCTTCTGGGGAGTCTTCGATAGAACCGCCTTTCACCTTACCGTGTTCGGCGTGGTGTCAATAATCATAGCTGTAGCGCTATTCTCAACCTCCCGTTGGGCCTTCTTGCTTGGCCTCTTCACATTTCCTCTATTCTTTACGGAATTCCTCTACGCCCTCCTTTGGTCGGTGAACTTGGTCGGATGGAATCCGAACCTTCAGACTGCCGCCTTCCAAGCCTCCATGATAGTCTATTTGATATTTCTGACACTCTCACTGATCCTGCTGATCGACAAAAGAAACACCCTGAAGAG
>PMBQ01000281.1 GCA_003152955.1 Candidatus Bathyarchaeota archaeon | reverse complement strand
AACTCTACGACAAGTTCTCCCCAGGTCGATATGTAGCCAACTGGCAGACGCCCACGCTCGTCATTCACGGTGCCAAAGACTATCGCCTTGTGGATGGTGAAGGGATCGCCACCTTCACCGCACTCCAGCGTCGCGGCATACCGTCCCAACTCCTCTACTTCCCAGACGAGAGCCACTGGGTCCAACAGCCCAAAAACAGCATTGTGTGGCATGAGACAGTCCTCGCGTGGCTACAACGATGGCTGAAGTAGCGCGTTAATGATTCGAACAGTTGATCCAAATCCGCTCCTTTGTGCCGAATTCTGAATTCGCGAATTGGGACGGGGGGGTGGTGTAATTTTTTGGGGAGGACATGTTACTTAAGAAAACTAACCCCGCTGAGCATTCCACAGATTACTCGTTTTTGGGTAGAAACTGCTTAATTTGCGAGCAAGCAAAATCATATGCATGCCATCTCGCATTTTATCTCTCATCCTTTTTTCAATGTCCAGTCATGTTGTTGCGATCCCCCTCCTCGACAATGCCTGCTGGGAATGGCTCGACAGATCCTGATCCGAGCTTTCGAAAGCTCCTTGAGCCCATATCCGGCCAGGCGATTTTGACCCTAATTTACATGCAGATATGAACTGGGCACGTTAACTTGCGTGCCACTCTCATTTCCCAAACGAGTCTAGGAAGGTTTTGTTCGAGGAGCGTGGGTGCTATGGTTTGTAGTGGTCAAGCCACCATTTTGCAATGTCCACTCTTCGAGCAATCCAAACCTTACGCTTGTTTCTCGCATACTTGAAGAACTTCTCGAGAGCTGCGGTTCTTCCTGCTCTACCAGAGATTCTTACGTGGACTCCGACGTTCATCATCTTCGGGTTCTGCAACCCCTCCTCATACATTACATCGAACGAATCTTTGAGGTACTGGTAGAATTCCATGGAATTGCTGAACCTGTTCGAAAAGTAATGGAAATCATTGACGTCGGGAGTATACGGAATTAGAAGGAAGTTCTTGCCCTTCGCGTTCACATAGTAGGGAAGATCGTCGTTGTACACGTCCGACCCATACAGGAATCCGCCCTCCTCAGCGAGTAGTTCAATTGTGTTTTCGCTAGGTTCTCTGCAATACCAACCCAAGGGTCTCTGGCCAGTCATCTTTTCAATTGTGTCGACGGCTTTGCGGATTACCTCGCGTTCCTCATCCAGTGTTAGAGTGAAGTGCTCAATCCACCGGTAACCGTGGCTGCAAATTTCATGTCCTCTCTTGACAATTTCCTTAGCCGCCTCGGGGTTTGTCTCCAAGGTCTTGGCAGTCGCGAAGAAAGTCGTCTTAATCGAATGCTTATCGAAGACTCTTAGAAGCCTCCAAATTGCTACGCGTGTCTCGTACTCGAAGATTGATTCAATCGTCAAATCCCGTTTTGGCGGAGCTCCGTAAGCAGGGAATTCACCAAACGTCTCTGCCGCTGCGTCTCCGAATCCGATTGCGCGTTCTCCGCCCGCCTCATAGTTCACCGCAAACGTTAGCGCAAGTCGCGCGCCGTTAGGCCATTTTACTTTAGGAACGTTCCTACCGTAACCGATGAAATCACGACTCAAAGGCGCCATGTTTCCGGAGAAGTAGTTGAAAGGCATTTAGCCTTTTCACGGTCACCCCTAGTTATCTTTCATTTTGAGAAGGCAGTTCACGGAATTTGGAATGCGTAGTCGATGCCTAATAGAAAAAAATGAGGAAGAAGGAAGTGAGGGATGGATTTTCCTGTGGCATTCTATATTGGTGGAAGTTCCTTGAAGGCCATTTCGATGTCGAGGCCGCGACGCTTGTGGTAGGCGAGTGATGCGAAGTAGACTACGAAGCAGGCCGCGAGAATCCCTACGGCTATGCCGATACCAGTTAGGGTGGGGGATGTGATTAGTGGGTTTGTGTATGCAATGTAACCCATGTAGGCGAATGCGATGGAGCAGAGAACTCCGAGTATGCTTATCATTGGGACGCCGGCGAGCTTCTTTCGCATGAATTCTGGTGCTTGTTCAAACAAGTCCTTCTTCGTATATGGGAAGACGATGGTTGCTAGCGCTGGGATCACGTATGCAACCCCCCAGAGAAATGTGCCGATTGTGAACGCTGTGGACCAGCTAGTGAATGCATACAGCCCTAGAATGATTACTGAGAGTATCGTCATAGCTGAGACTGCTATGTGCGGCGTATGGAAGCGCTTGCTCACGTCAGCGAACCTTGTTGGGATTATCCTATCAAAGGACCATGCGAAGAAGTATCTGCTTGGAACCCAGAAGTACACGAACAATATCTGCACAGACCCGAAGAAGTACGTGAGGAAAATCAAAGCGAGCAAAATCGCGCTTGGGTATGCGATCACTGACAGCAGTAGTGGTTGTGACGGTGGGAATGGGAGCGCATATGATGCAGGCGCCACTTCCCAACTGTATGCGACCGAGTAGAACCAGTTCTCGCCAACTGCGTTGAGGGTTAGGAATCCTGAGATACTCCAGTAAACGATTCCAAGTATCAACGATAGGAAAAGGGCTAGCGGCACTGTCTTTCTTACGTTCTTGACCTCTCCCGCAATCACGTTCCCTCCATAATTACCGCCGAAAAGGAACAGGGACGCCAATGGGAGCGCTCCTAGTACGGCGACCAGCCCTCCTGTGGGCGGGGTCCAACCGGCAGTTGTCGCTGCTTTTTGCAGAGCTTCATAGGTCGGATAGCTTACCATGACCGCGTTCCATTTGGCCGCGAAAGCTGCTGGGTTCGTTGTCCCCAGCAGATACCACATCAGCGCTATTCCAAGGATAGCAGCTCCCCAGGAAAGGTAGAGTAGACCCTTGATTAGTCGAGCGCCGAAGACGGCGAGGACTGCGAAGATGGCGGTGAATCCGATCGCTATGTAGAAAGCACCGGTGGGTGAACTTAGAAAGTTCCCCATATCAACTAACCCCGGATTGCTGAAGAGAAGCCCCCACATTGTCACGGCAATCGACAATGCATATGAGAAAGCGCTTAGGCCTCCCACGTAGGCCGTGACGAAGACTGCAAACATGTAGAGGAATGACCATGCAAAACCGATTGAGGGGTGGAAGACACGGCTAACCCAAACGTAGTCGGATCCTGATCTTGGCATGATGACGCCTATCACCCAGTAGACAAGCATCAGGAGGACAAATGGAACTCCTGCAATGAGTAGTGAAAGTGCAAGGTTGGCTCCCGGGTTGAAACCGTAGAACCATGGGAACTGAGTTGTCGTGAACACAAGTCCGAAGACCATCGCAGACGCAATCAGAATGAGATCCGTAGCACCGAATTCTCTGACTAGACCACTTGCTTTTCTAACAAAGTACTGTGACTCCAAGATTTTTCATCCCTAATTGATTGGATGATGCGTATAAGAAACTGACGATGGCATTTTCATATAGAATTTAGGGTAATTACTTGTTCTTAGCCAGTTTTAATAACAATATTCAGTGAGTGGCAGGTCAAACAGGAGGTATGCAGTGTGGCCTCGAAGATTCGCCTCTTCTTCGCAACCGACATTCACGGATCAGAGAAATGCTTCCTGAAATTTCTGAACGCTCCGCAAGCATACAAAGTGAACACACTGATACTCGGCGGCGACGTTACCGGAAAAATGATCGTTCCAATAGTCAAGACACCTGACGGAACTCACACTTCTGAGTTCCTCGGCAGCAAATATGCTCTCAAATCCGACAAAGAGGTTGAGGACCTCGAAAAGAAGATCCGGTTCACAGGCTACTACCCATACAGAACGACCATGGATGAAATGGCTCAGATGCGCAACGACCCAACAAAGGTCGATACCGTCTTCACTGAGGTCATGATTGACACCCTCCGGCGATGGATGGGTTTGGCTGAAGAGCGATTGAAAGGGAAGGGCATCAGGGTCTATATGACCGGTGGAAACGACGACCGCCCCGAGATTGAAGACGTTCTGAAGAGTTCCAGTTACGTCGTCGACCCCGAAGGTGAGCTGTTCACTCTTGAAGGTGGGTACGAGATGCTCAGCTGCGGCTGGAGCAACCCGACCCCATGGAAGACCCCTCGAGAATGTTCGGAAGAGGAGCTCGCAGCGAAAATAGAGGCAATGACAAGCAAGGTTCAGGACATGAGCAATTGCGTCTTCAACTTGCACGTCCCACCAAACGACTCAGGACTTGACACGTGCCCTAAGCTGGATGAGAATCTGAAACCAGTCTACGCCGGTTCCGAGATCATTATGACTTCCGCAGGCAGCACCTCCGTGCGCAAAGCGATCGAGAAACATCAGCCCCTGCTTGGACTTCATGGGCACATACATGAATCCAGAGGCTTCATAAAAATTGGAAAAACGCTCTGTCTGAATCCGGGCAGCGAATACACAGAAGGCATGCTCAGAGGAGTCGTAGTCGAGTTGGACGACAAGAAAGTGAGGAGCTATCTCCTAACGGTCGGCTGAAACCAACTTCCAAGTCTCTGCTGGATTTCGTTCTGGATTATCAGTGGAAGTCGATCATTCGTTCGGTTTCCCAAGGAGTTACGCGAGCACTGTACTCGTCCCATTCCGCATGTTTCATCTCAACATACTCCTCAAAGAAAGCTTTGCCCAGCGCCTCTTTGAACACCTCGTCCACACTGAACTCCTCCACTGCCTCAAAGAGACTTTTCGGAAGTGGTTTGATTCCTCGCTTCCTGCGTTCGCTCTTGCTTAGCCTACTGACATCCTCTTTGACCGGGTCGCCCGGGTCGATCTTTCGTTTTATGCCATCCATCCCTGCAGCAAGCAAACATGTGAAAGCAATGTAGGGATTGCATGCGGGATCTGGCACCCTAAATTCGACATGCGCTGTCTCTGACTTATCGGCGATCCTTGGAACTCTCACCGCCGCGCCTCGATGCCCAACCGCGTAAAATACGCCATCAGCTGCCCAGTGGCCGGGATGAATCAGACGTTTGTATGAGTTCACGTTCTCTGCGACGGCAGCGCACAGCCCACGGGTATGTTCCAGAACGCCTCCAATGAAGTAATAGCAGAGCTGACTCAGGCCCAACTCTCGGGCGTCGTCCTGTTCAGCAAAGAGATTTCGACCTGTTTTCGGGTCAGCTAAGCTGCTGTTAAGATGCATCCCACTGCCCGTGAAGGGATCTCCCAACTTGGCCAGAAAGGTCGCCACTAGACCTCTTCGTTGTGCAATCGCCTTCGCTGCGTCTCGAAATGTCACAACATCATCAGCGCATTTGACTCCGGGTGAGTGGTGTATGTCGATCTCGAAATGTCCGCCGTAAGTCCCTCCACCCTCAGCATGTGCCTTAGTGATCTTGACGTTCATCGCCTCAACATTCTCAACCACTTCGCCCAGAAACTCCGCGCCGACCTCAAGTCCGTGTTGGGACTGCATTCCCGCCGAAATCCACGGCACAATGGTCGACCCCTCACGTCGAACCACATTGAACTCCATCTCGGGTCCTCCAAAATATCTGTAACCTAACGTTTCGGTGCGTTCTAGGTAGCTACGGTATGTGTGGCGTGGGCAAAGTTCCCAGTTGGAACCATCAAAGTTCTTGAATTCACCCATGAATCGCGCAACTCGACTCGCGTAGGGTGGAACAGCATACGTTTCAAGATCCGGGATTAGGTTAGCCTCGCCAGAAGCCACGGTGTAGCCTGGTTCGGCCGCGATCGTATCGAACGCGGTTATTCCAAAGTTGCCCTTCGCAAAACCGACTCCACTCTCAAGAAAAGCTTCCAGGTCCCCGACAGTTCTGGCTTTGGATCTAGAGATTCCACCAAAGTCAACGTATTCGACGCTCAACAGACGAATCTGCATATCATGAATAGCCTTGACAACCGAATCGCGCGACAAGAGAAATCCCGGGACGAGTAGTGAGTTTCGGCCGTCTATAAAAGAACTGGGACTAAATTGTGAATTGATTGGCTGTTTCAGGTGAGTCCTACGCGGTATAGTTCGTTTGCATTCTCGAAAAGGATTCTTCTGGCTTTCTGGTTAATCTCATTCTCGTCGAATATTCCTTCATGCAGAAACTTGTCGAAGCACTGCGCTAGAGTCCTCTTCCCAACCTTAACGCTCAACCAGAAGAGTTCCGGAATATTGAATCCGTCAGAGCCGTACATGATCTTCGAGCTGGGAGCGATCTCGAGGATCTCCATCAAACGCTCATGACTTGCTGGATTCAGGAATGGAATTGTCAGAGAGAAATCCAGGAAGACGTTTGGAAGAGCGGAGGCAATGAAAGCTGCATTCGGATTATTCGGAAAACCCGAATGAACCAAGACAACCGTAGCATGCCGAATCTTCTCGTCCTTTAGAAGCTCATACATCAAGCTCGGGTCACATTGGTCGAGTAGAATGTCATAATCGCCAACCCCCGTGNNACATTCAGGTCGATGGATAACTCCAACGCCCTGACCGCTAAGAAGTCACGAAGCATCTTCACCTTCGGGCCAAACCACGCCAGCTCCGCCCGACCATTCTTAACATCCAGAAACTCCTTCTCGGCATCTTTCAATTCGCATCGCCGAATCTTCAGCCCGGTGCGGTATGCTATGATTGACTTCAGTCCAACGAACCCCTGCCTCGTAACCGCGTCCCGTATTCCCACCTCATATGCCGTATAGAATTCCTCAAACGAGCCGTGAGTGGCGAGGAGATCTTTGATGAAAGTCTCGAGCCGGAAAACTTTGACAACCTTCGCCGGAAAACGTTTCAGGTCTTCTTCCGGCAGTGGTGGATATCCACCATCCAACACTACCCCACGAATTCGCGCATCCTCGAACAATTCTCTAACGTACACGTCGAAATCCGCGCTCCTAGCGCTCCGCGCCGCTGCGACCGCTCGAGGATCAGCCTCGCACCGAAAGAAACCCGAGAGTAGTCGGACCATGTGATTGAAGAATGGTTGCTCTCGATACATCGTCGACAGACGAGCGCGAGACACGTCGAGCTGATTATGACTCGGAGAGAATTTCCCTTCCAAGAAATCTGGTTGCACAGACAAGACACTAGAATAACGAGCAAAATCATCCGCACTCAGGACCTTCGGAGATTCAAGGTACGAGTGGCAATGAGCATCAACTACAGGCATGTCGGATAAGTCGATCACGGTGAAGCATCAGCGAAGCATGAGAGCGCATCAACTTCTAATAATACCAGCGGAACATTCCGCGGAGGTATGTTTTGGTTCGGTTCAAATCTGGCATAGTTGTCTCAGCTCATCCATTGGCATCAAAGATTGGTGTGAACATTCTCCGGAAGGGCGGTAATGCCGTGGATGCGGCTGTTGCCACTGTGTTGGGGCTCGGTGTCGTAGCTCCTGCTTTTTGTGGGATCGGAGGTGGAGGTTTCGCGTTGATCTGGTTGGCTCGAGAAGAGAAGGCGTTGTTTGTGGATTACCGTGAGCGAGCGCCTCATGCCGCAAAGGAAGACATGTTTCAGCTCTCCAGCTCAGGCAAAGTTCTCCGCTATGAAAACTCCGTAGGGTACAAGGCAGTTGGTGTCCCTGGCGCCATCGCAGGACACTCATTAATGCTAGAGAAGTTTGGCAGAATGAATTTCAGAGACGTCTACGAGCCGGCGATTTCTCATGCTCGAAAGGGGTTCAAAATTAGCAGCGCGTTGGCCTACGCTTGGAAGCAGAACGCCTCCAAACTAGAACAGTTCAAGAGTTCCAGTGCAGCATACATGAGAAAAGGTAGACCATACCGTGAAGGAGACAAGCTCACGCCAAAAGATCTGGCTGAGAGCTATTCCGCAATAGCTGACAATGGTCCAAGCGAATTCTACAATGGCAAAATCGCGAAACGGATCACAGAAGATATGGCCGCCCATGAAGGCCTAGTCTCCGACAATGACTTAGAAGACTATAGACCGACCATTCGGGAACCTCTCCGTGGGTCCTACAAAGAACTAGAGATTATTTCGGCACCACCGCCCAGCTCAGGTGGCCCTATAATTCTGCAAACCCTGAACATGCTAGAGAATTATCCTCTCAAAGACTACGGTCATAATTCAACACGAGCATTGCACATTATCTCAGAAACATTGGGCCGAGGTTTCATCAACTGTCGAGCACATGTGTGCGACCCAGATTTCACTCAAGTCCAACTCGGCAATTTGGTCTCGAAGGATTTCTCGAACACCCTAGCCTCATCAATCAGACTTGACAATGCTTCGCTTCCGCTCGGACCAGCTAATCTCCCTTCAATGTCTAGTTCCAGCACCAGTCACCTCGTTGCGATCGACGGTGACCATAATGTTGTTTCGATGACGGAGAGCGTAGAATGCTACTTCGGATCTGGCGTGGTAATTCCAGGTACCGGAATCATCCTAAATGATACAATGCATGATTTCGATCCTAATCCAAATCAACCGAACTCCGTTGCACCGTGGAAGATCCCGATGAGCAGCATGAGCCCCACGATAATTCTCAATAACGGAACCCCAACAATGGCCCTTGGCTCAGCAGGAGCGACAAGAATAGTTTCTTCTACGCTCCAAACGTTCTTGAACGTCGCTGAACTTGGAATGCCCATCAAAGACGCTGTAGCGGCACCGAGACTTCACATCCAGCAAAACCAGATCCAGTTGGAGAGCGGCATCACGCGACTATCAGCCGGGAACCTACGTAGAATGGGACATGAAGTCAGTGTGAAGCGGGGAGGTATGTATTTCGGAGGCGTCCACGCTGCTGTCATAAACCCCGACAATACACTAGAGGGTGCTCCAGACCCGAGAAGGGATGGATCAGCCATGGGAATCTAGGTTCAGCGATCTTGGTTGCGAGGGAGAATATCTTGGGAAAAATCATGAGGGGAGTGAAGTGAGATCATTAGTCTGAATTTTGGCTGGGTCCTGGACCACAAACTTGCTGGCTCCAGAGGTCCGCGATCGAAACAAGATCTCATGTCGTTGAGGATTCACGGCGTAGGTGCTCTGGTGAGACTGGTTGAATCGGATGAGGCATTTGTGACAGCGAAAGATGTCAACGATGCGGGCTTAGAAGATTATAACGAACCGGTTCGAGACTTCACGGCGCCTACT
>PMBQ01000001.1 GCA_003152955.1 Candidatus Bathyarchaeota archaeon | reverse complement strand
GGCTAAGTCTCCAAACGGTAAGATGGAGACTATTATGCCATTCCCTTAAATCCGGGAAGTACTGAGGCTGATTACATTTGGGATGATGTCGGGTTGTCTTTTGATGGTACAACTTGCCTTGATTTGCGAAAGAACTATCGGAATACCCACGAGATAGCTAGTGTAGCCGCAAGCCTAATGCAATCTGAGTCCAATAATGGCGACATCTCAATAGTTGATCCCTCTCAGACACTTAGACATGGTGATAAGCCTGAATGGTTTAGAGGGCGATATGTAGCTCAATTGAGCTATGTGATACAGCGCCTGAATGGAATTGATTTGGAGAATGACTCTGTTGTGGTGTTACATTGTACTAGAGAACACGTACAAAATTTATCGAGCCATCTCTTGGCAAACGGTTTTCGCCCAGTTTTGTTGCGTGAAGACGCCGATGAGTATCCGCAGAGTGGTGTGTTCCTTTCGACTTTGCATTCTGCGAAAGGCTTGGAGTTCGATCATGTGATTATTGTTGGTTATGATGACTTCTTCTCGCCTGGTTCAATTTCTCATCGTGAAACATCAGCGCATTTATCAGCTCATCGCCAACTCCTTTATACTGCGTTAAGCCGCGCCAGGAATACACTTTTAATTACATCTTCACATGATCAATATTCGCGATTCTTGAATGATATTGATCACAACTTGCTTACGCTGGTCGAGAATGCATAGACTATGAATCTCAAAAATGATCATGCTCTGTTCCGGACTGAGATCAGAGACCGTGAAATTCAGCAGTTGGTGCACTTTACTAGGTTTGAAAGCGTTACTGCTATAGTCGGCGATGGCAGGATTCTTCCACGTAATCAATTGCATAATGTATCAGTTGAATGGCAAGAGCTAATAATGCCTAACGCCGAACAGAGACGTGATGATCCGCGGAATTTGAACACTTCCATTACACATGCGAATATATACTTGCTGAATATTTTTCGAGACAGGTGGTTTCCGGGTAGTCGTTTTTGTGTGTTGGGAATAAATCCCAAATATATATACCACGCTAGTACTACTTTCTCAATATCAAATGCTACCTATCGGCCTGCTAGATTGTTTGGTATACGCGGGGATCTAGCAACTTTTCAAGCTATGTTTGGGCCTAGAGTTGAAGGTCGCCGTGATCGGGGACCATTTATATATACTCGTTCTAACCACTTGCCTAATAATCTTACTACTGATCCAGAAGCTGAGGTCTTGATCAATTGTGAGATACCATATTCGGATGTGCTTTTCATTGCTTGTCGTAATCAGTTCGAGCATGATTTGTTGGCTTCTACTTTTGATGTACTAAATCTTCCAACGGAGAAACTCCGTGTCGACACAACTATCTTTGAATTTCGACGATAAGCCAAACCTTCGGGATCGTTTCAGGGGCTCTTTTGTTGGTGCCGCCGTAGGTGATGCGCTCGGTTTTATCACAGAATTTGTGCGTGATAAATCTGAATTGCGTGAACAAACCGGGCAAGCAGCACTCACCAACCTTGTTCCGTGGCTTCGGCGAACACGCTTTCGCGGAAAATATACGATCAAATTGCCGTTACCTGCTGGCGCGTATTCAGATGATACACAGCTAACGCTTGCTATTGCCAGAGCGATTAGAGCAGATCGCAGCTTTGATGTCGAGTCTTTCGCTCAGTGTGAATTGCCATTATGGATACACTACCGGTTGGGCGCAGGCGTAGGCACTACGCTCGCGGCTGAAAACCTCGCGAGAGGGCGTGCTAAATGGTACGACAACTTCTATGAGTCTAGTCGCTCAAAGTATGTCAATGGCGGTGGAAATGGTGCGGCGATGCGTATTCTGCCGCTTGCGCTAGTAAACTACGATGATCAAATGCTTCTCTATAGAGATGTCTGGCGCAGTACTATAACCACACACGGTCATTTGCGAGCCCTTGTTGGGAGCTTACTGATGGCAGACTCCATTGCACTGCTGCTGAAGAATCCGTCAGGCAAAATCGCATGGCTTGAAGCGTTGATAGAGAGTTGCTCTCGCTATTACCCAAATCTAGCGGACATTTTGCAAGAAGTTCCTGAGTATAGCCGCTGGCAAAAACAATGGGAGGAAAAGTCACACTTGCATTTTAGTGACGAATTGCAGTCAGTGAGAGATGAGACTGTTAAGCAATTAGAATTTGTGAAAGAGTCTCTCCTTAAAAAGACTCCAGTAGGAACAGTTTTGTCTCGCCTTGGGTGCTACGATAGGCAAACCAAAGGTGCAGGCAATAGCACAGTTGTTGCTGCGGCTTTTTTTATGTGTAGGGCAGAGCGATTCAGTGAGGCTGTTCTTTCAGTGGTAAATGAGTTTGGCATTGACACTGATACGATCGCTTATTGCGTTGGGGCAATGTTTGGTGTTTACTATGGTAGCGAATCTATACCGCTTGATCTTGGTGAAGGAATTCTGGATTTAGATTACATCCTAAAAACAGCCGATTGGTGTTACGACGTCCATCAAGGTAGCGCGGTGGAGAATTCGGCCTTTATCTATCAAAACTGCGACGGGCCATCCTTTGCATCCTCAATTGCTTCAATGTTGGAGAGTGTACCGCAATCTGGTGCGATTGTGAGTTTTCCTGTATTCGGCAAGGGCAGAGTAGAATCAGATGTAGATTTAACCCCAGATTGGCGTACAACGCACGTTCATTTTCTAAGATTTCTCCTTGAGCAAGGGCAAACGTTTTTTTTGCAGATCACCCGACCTGTGCCTTTGGAGATATCTGATGCACAGTCTGTCGTATCATCACTCGCAGCGCTAGATGGTTTCAAAACAAGGGTTGAGGCAAGTGGATTTGATGGTCAAGTGATAGCAGAGACTATCCGTGACATGAAGTTTAGATTGCGTGATAAAGCGTTGTTTAACGCGTTCTCGACGTGGCTCTGGGCTGCGATGCCAGATAAACGAGGTAGATAATGGCATGCTAAGAGATGTGCTTTGATCTGTTGATCCCACTGTAGAACCCACTTGCTTTTTCTGTCAAAAACGTCGTAATACAGATCAGTCTATAGATCCCGTTACAAATGTCTATTCGCCGTCGCGTTGACCTCAATCTTCTCACGATCTTGATCGTCATTGTGATTGCAGCCTTGCCGTTTCTCACGCGGCCGGGCCTGCCGCGTCACACCGATCTGGAA
>PMBQ01000070.1 GCA_003152955.1 Candidatus Bathyarchaeota archaeon | reverse complement strand
TGGTTCGAGAACGACGATCTTCTCCTGACATATCATCCCCACGTGTTGTTGCAACAAAAGGCCATTAAACCATTGTACGAGTGCAAATCGGATTTCGAGATTATGGGTCTGCTTGCCGCTAAACTCGGTATCGGTGACTACTTCAACCAACAGCCCACGGATTACATTAAACAAATCTTGACTTCGCCGACTCTGCAGAACATGGGAGTTACCTACGAGACGATGCAACGTTTCGGAGCATTCAGAGCAGCTCCTGCGCCCTACATTCCATTCATGGACGGCAAATTCGCCACTCCTTCTGGTAGAATTGAATTCTACAATGAGACGCTTCAGCAGAAGCTGCCCACATTCCTGCCACCGATCGAAGCTTGGCCTGATACTGATCTCGCGAAGAAGTACCCTCTGCAGTTACTTCAAGCCCGAAAGAGATTCGGCGTTCACACTCAGTACTTCAATATACAATGGCTCAGAGAGATTGATCCCTACCCGTACGTCGAAATGAATCCTGCCGACGCGAAAACGCGAGCCATAGTTGAAGGCGACACTGTAAAGGTATTCAATGATAGGGGTAGCGTTACTCTGAAGGCGAGGATGAACGATGGGCTGAGACCAGGCGTGATGAACTTTAGCAAGGGTTGGTCAAACAAGCAAATGATTGCAGGCAGCCTTCAACAGCTGACCTATGACTACAGGAACCCTGACACGATGAATTGCTCGTTCTTCGAGACAATGGTTGAGGTGAAGAAGGTCTAAGGAGGCTATGGAAATGGCAAAGAAGTATGGAATGATAATTGATCTCGCAAGATGTATTGGATGCCAGACTTGTGCAATTCAATGTAAACTCGAGAACAATGAGCCACTAGGCATAGCTTGGAACCGCGTCTTGACGATGGGAGGCGCGCAGATTGATACTCCTAAGGGTGCATTCCCAGACTTGAGTATGGAACACCTTCCTTTGGCCTGCCAACACTGCGAAGACCCACCATGCGTGAGAGTCTGCCCCGTCGGTTGTTGCACTAAACGACCAGACGGCTTGGTTGTGATCAACTGGGACAGGTGCATTGGCTGCAGATACTGCATAGCTGCGTGCCCGTACGGAGTCCGAGTCATGAACTGGGGCGATCCGCACCAAGTTCCAAACTTTCAAGTAGGCAACGCCGACGTGCCTGTACGACCGCGGGGAGTGGTTGAGAAATGCACTTTCTGCGTCCACCGCATTGACAAAGGCATACTAGAGCCTGCCTGCATAGTGAGCTGCCCTGCACGCGCCAGATTCTTCGGAGACCTCAACGATCCTGCAAGCCAAGTTTCAAAACTGATAGCAGACAGAAACGGATACCAACTACTACCCGAGGTAGGGACCGATCCGCAGGTCTACTTCCTACCCCCGCGCAGGAAAGGCTTCCCATCGGAGTAAAATTGAGGCGAACAACAATGAAAACAACAAAAATATCTGGCCTACTCACGCTCTCGAACGCTTGGTTGGCAGTTCTCGTTGTGATAATGGGAATAGGTGCCTACGCATGGCTAGGATACCAGTTCACAACAGGTCTAATCGTGACAGGGATGCGGGACATTGTCGTCTGGGGATTGTACATCATCACTTTCATCTTCTTCATCGGCCTCAGCGCTGGAGGACTCATAATCTCATCCTCAAGTCACGTTTTCGGAGTTGAGAGATGGAAACCGATAGCGCGCCTAGCAACCCTGATGGCCTTTGCATGCGTGGCAGTCGCCGGCGTCACGATCGTCCTAGACCTCGGTCAACCACTCAGGGTCCTAAACTTGCTCACATCTCCACAGCTTAACTCGCCATTCATATGGGATTTCACAGTAGTAATGTCGTACATGGTCATATCCGTAGTAGATCTCTGGTTCATGTGCAGGGCTGACCTTGCAAAGAAGCACAGTATCCTTGCCTTCGGAATGAACGATCTCTCAGACCGGGCGGTAACGAGAGACCATAAAGTAGTGAAAGTGATGTCGTTCGTGGCGCTACCCACAGCGATCATGCTCCACTCAGTTACAGCGTGGATATTCGGACTCCAGACGGCTCGGCCCTGGTGGAACACAGCAATTTTGGCACCCGTCTTCTTAGCTTCAGCAATGGTCTCAGGACTGGCACTTCTCATAGTGACAGCGCTGATCGTCAAGCGGCGCGGCCTACTGGAATTGGATATGAGCGTTCTTTACGAAATCGGCAAACTCTTGGCAGTCGTCCTGCTCGTTGACTTCTTCTTGAAATCCGCGGAACTCCTCACGCTATATTGGTCACAAACCGACGCAGAACTCGCACGACTCTCACTGCTGACAGCTGGCCCGTTCACCCCACTCTTCATCATCGAATGGATTATTGGCGGATTCGTACCCTTCGCAATACTCGCATACCCAAGAACGCGGAAGACCGCGGCGGGACTGATGATCGCGTCCGTTCTGCTCATCGTGGGTGTGTTCGCCTACAGAATAGAACTCATCCTGCCCGCGTTTGTAGCACCACTAGTTACACTTCCTCCAGGGCAGGCGTTAGGTGAGTTCATTTCCGGTGTGGGTTCATATGCGGTGACTGGCACTTACGTGCCGACATGGGTCGAATACGCAGTGACAAGCGCTATGTTCGCACTGGGCGCCTTCATCGTATCAATCGCGGCCAGACTGATTCCGTTCACAGCCAGTAAGATCCCAGAGCACAACTAACTCTTCAGAATTCATCTCTTGCCACGAATTTGACGCAAAAATAGAACTCGGAGTTGGAGAAGACAAGGCGCCTCTTCTAATCCAGATTTGCAGCGCCGTAATGCGAGTGGAATAGTTCTCTGAGCTGGTTTGGATGCGGATTGGATCCGATCCATTCGCTCTGGATGTAGTTCTACTAGTCGGAAAGACGAGCGAGATAGGTCTACATTTTCGAAGCGGTTGTTCATGTGTGCTAGGCGTTTGGAGAAGTAAATATGTTACCGTTTGGTAATATCGCGTTGTAATTACACTATGGTCCGCGCCAGCACGGAATTTGAGTCCAGTAAAGCAAGTAGCAAGGTCCTTTATCGTTCAAACAAAAACCATTCTTCTCGTTGCCTGATTAAACGGCGCCTATCTCGATTCCGAGCCGGTGCTGCGAAGGATCGAGCGGAGTTGTGTTCATGCAACAAACCAACAGAATAGGAATTTTGAAAGTTGTCTGAAAAAAAGAAGGAAGAAATTGCAGACACTAAGATCAGTAGACGTTCAATGCTCAAATGGACCGGCGCACTCGCCGCGGCAGCGGTCGTAGGCGTCGGCATCGGCTTCGAAGCCAACAACCTACTCCAACCTGCGTCACTCACTGGTCCGGGAGTAACCACAACCGCAACTGCGACGACCAGCACAGGCGTCGCAACCACCGCGGCAGGAGAACAAGTGTTCTACAACCTGCCGAAAGAATACTACGCTCTGAAAGTGTTCGTCAAAGACGGCAGAATCACACGGACACAATCCGCAACAGGCGAACCGTTCTATGTCTTCCAATTGGCTGAGCGCTACAGGGTCTACGCACCCGACAGGATCAAATATCCTATGAAGAGAGTGGGCTGGGCGCCCGGCGGCAAGAGTAGCATAGCTAACCGAGGCAAGGGCGAGTTCGTAAGAATAACCTGGGATGAAGCTTTCGACTCGGCGACACAAGAGCTCAAAAGAATACAGAGCACATACGGACCTTCAGCATTCCTTTACGCCCCAGGAGAACACTCCAACAGCTGGATGTTTCACAACCGCTACATGTACGGCCACGACATGCTCTCCCTACTTGGCGGATACACGTCACTAGGATGCGACGGCTACAGCTGGGGTGGCTCCAGACCATCTGGTGCATCCATAGCTGGAAACACCAACAAAGGAGTTGGCCCACAGGAACAGGTTAGCTGGTTCCTGAAATACAGCAAAATGATGGTAATCTGGGGCCAGGACCCGCTCATCAATGACAGGCACTACGAAGTCGTCGACGACATGCGCCTGTTCAAAGCTGCAGGAATCAAACTGGTCTTCATCATGGCCGACATGACGGAGACTGCGAAGAACTTCGCCGACACTTGGATACCATGCCACCCGTATGCCGACGAGGCACTGGCAGCAGCGGTCGCTTACACTTGGATCACTGAAGGAACCTATGATCAAGCCTATCTTGACACTCACACGGTCGGGTTCGATGAAGATCACATGCCAGCAGGCGCTCCTAAGGGTGCGTCCTTCAAGAGCTACATCTTAGGGTTAAGCGACGGCGTCAAGAAAACTCCTGAATGGGCTGAGCCGATATGCGGCGTCAAGGCTAGAATAATAAGGGCCTTGGCTCGAGAATGGGGTTCAAAACCAACAGGCATAATGTCCGTTAGAGGACAAAGAATCCACGGCGGTCAGCTGGTCCGATTCCTCTACACTCTGATGGCAATGCAGGGCTTAGGCAAGCCCGGCGTAGGCGGCTACTCGACACAGAGGGGAGAGGCAAAGTCCAGGCTATGGAGAGACGGAATGAAGGGATACGTAAGCGCGTTAGCTGTGGGAGAGCAGACGTTCCCACAACATGACACGTCAGGCATGATGTTCCATCCGAACACATACCCATTCTATCACGTAATCCCACCCGAACTAGCAGGTGTTCCAGCTGGTTCGGACCCTAAGAATTGGCCCGGCAAATGGCCCGGCCTCGCGGAAGCACGCAACCCTAACCCAATCAAACAGGTGATACGCGATGTGCTATGGGGGGTCTCAATGAAAGCCACACCCGACAAACCCGTCTACCATCGCTACACGATCGGAAATGATACCTACCTCTACCAATACCCACTCCCCGGCCACTCGAAGATTCACGCGTACTTCCCCCTCGGAGGAAGCTACCTACAGCGACATCCCAACTCCAACCAAACAATGAGCGCGTTCATACACCCTGAAATGGAGTTCATAATGTCGCTGGATCCATGGATGGAAGCTGACTGCATGTTCGCTGACCTCCTACTGCCCACCGTCACCAACTTCGAACGCAACGATGTCTCTAACTGGGGAATGATGGTTTACTACTGCCAACAGTGCATTACACCCCTATTCGAAGCGAAGAGCGACTTCGACATCTGGGCTGAACTTGCCAAGAGGATGGGCGTCTGGGACAAGTATACTAAGGGACCTGACGCAGCGCACACGCCTTTGGTTACTGAGGACGACTGGCTCAAGGCAGTTTATGAGGTAAGTACTACAATGCCGAAATACTTGAAGTGGGAAGATTTCAAGAAGAAAGGGATGTACGAATTCCCGGTGCCAGATACATGGCATTCCAATTACACCAACACTTGGAACATGAAAGCCTTCTATCAGAACCCGAAGAGTGCTCCGAGGCTTACAGATTCAGGGTTGATCGAGATCTACTCGCAATCAGCGGTCAAGATTGGTGCTATGGGACAGTCNNCAGTCCGGATACTATCTGTTCCTAGACCCAGATATGACCGACCCCAACACCAAGAAGTATGAGAGTCCGAACCCCGGACCCGATCCAAACGTCCCGGGATTGCCAACATACATTCCGAACCCTGAAGGGCCGGGAACCCCCAGGGGCCAAAAGTACCCGATTGCGGTCCTCTCAAACCACCCCAAGTACTTCTACCACACTTCATACCAGAACGTGGCATGGCTCCAGGACGAGGAGAAAAGAGTGATCAACGGTTACAAATATAATCCCATACAAATGAGCAAGGCAGACGCTGACGCCAGAGGCATCGTGTACGGGGATCTCGTAAGGGTTTTCAACGACAGAGGGCAGGTCCTCTGCTGGGCTGAAGTGAGCCAGAGATACATGCCAGGGGTAGCTCACCTCACCTACGGCAGGGTCAACGACTTCGTTCAACCAGGCGTACCAGGTTCCTTGGACAAGTCAGGAAACGTCGAAAACATCTGCACTGGCGGGTTCATCTCGCCGTTTGATAATCAGGCGTCAGTGCAGGCGGTAGCTCAGATCGANNAGATGGCAGACTACATCGCCATAATCGACGTCACGAAATGCGTTGACTGCCGATGCTGCGTCATATCGTGCAAGGATGAATTCTCCATCAATGACTACTCGCCATACTCAGCCGCCATGCCTCTAGTTGGTCAGAAATGGGTGCACGTGGAGAACCTTGAGAGAGGAAGCTTTCCGAAAGTGAAATTCTCCAGTTATCCAGTAATGTGCATGCACTGCGATAATGCACCCTGCATGAGTGCCGCGACGGGCGGAGCCGTTTACAAGCGACCCGACGGAATTGTCATCATCGATCCAGTGAAAAGCAAAGGCCAGAAGCAGATCGCTGACGCATGCCCATATGGAGTCATATCTTGGAACGCTGACCTACAGATACCGCAGAAATGTACCTTCTGTGCTCACAGACTCGATGAGGGCCAATCCCCGCGATGCATGCTCTCATGTCCAGGCGGCGCGATCAACATTGGCGATCGCACAGCGCTCATGGAAGACTTCCAAAACTATGGGCCTCCAGCCCCATACCGTCCAGAGTATAAAACTCAGAACCGTGTTCTGTACATAGGACTTCCTAAGACCTTCATCACAGGCTCCTTAGTGGACAGCAAAGGGGAATGCTTAGCAGGGGCTTCGGTCACATGCACTGATACGAACGCCAAAAAGATCGTGACCATCGTGGCCTCCGACGCGTTCGGAGACTTCTGGGTCGACGGTCTTGTCGCGAACGGAAGCTACGACATCACAGTTGCCGCTGCGGGCAAAACCAAAACAGTATCAGTCTCACCTAAAACGGACACAAATCTTGGAGACATACAGCTCAGTTAGGAAAGAAGCGTGATACGCGCTTCTTCCTCTTTCTTTTTTTCGTTTCATTCTTTTTCGAAGGATTATTCCCTGTCATCTCGCCGTAAAAATGGACGTGTCTCCGTGAGTCTGCTGTTTGTAAACTCGGATGGGAAGGGCCAGTACGAAGTGAGCTAGGGAACAGACTTCTCTTCAGCAGTTAGCACATAGGAATATGCAAGCAGCGGGTCTCGATATATCTGGTCGAGCTCTTTCAGCTTCTGGGACCTCTCTTCCACGTCGGGATATTTCAACGCTCTCTGCACCTCTCTGGTAATTCCTTTTTCAAGTCGGAGCTTGATTCTTTCATCGTATGCTCTTTCTTGATTGAATAATCCGTACTTCTCGTATAGATCTATCCAGACCTCTGTGGTTTCAAATATCGATTGGACCAACTGATCTCTCGTTAGGTATCGAGTTTCATAGTTTATCCAACCTACCCAGCTCGGGCTAGAGAGTGCTTCCCGGATCTCGTTGAATGTCGTGAAAAGCATTCTGTAACCAAATCTGGTCGGGTTCTCGTAAGCAATCGACCCAGGATCTAGCAGCACCATGGGGCCGAAATCTACCGATGTGAAGAATGTCGGTGTTTTCCGACTCATGATCTTATCCCATAGACTCCACATCTCCTTGAGCGTTTCAGGTGATTCTTGTCCCAGGGCGATCATGAAATGGAAATCAATCGGTATGGAGCTGGTTGCGCATTTGATGTTGGTTTCCAAGATCGCCTGATTCGTATAATTCCTGCCAAATGCCCTTCGGACCTCGTCGGAGCCCGATTCGGGAGAGAACGTTAGAGCGATTGTATCTGCGGGTTTGTTAGCGGCCAAGTATCGTATGAATTCATCGTCAACAGGATTGAAAAGCTCCAAGCTGACATGTTCGATCTTGGACCATTTCTCTTTGTGGAGGGATTTCAAGAGATCCTCGTAGTACGCCTTGGTGCCGAGTCGGCAGTCTTGGAACAAGAAGACATAGTTGATGCCCTGCTCGTCGAGCCTTTGGAAGTCTTCTACCATCCGCCGTGCGCTTCTGAAGGCGGGCTTTTCTCTCATGAGTATTCTTCGATCTGCGTATTGTGATCCGCCGCAAGTGATACAGTTGAAGGCACATCCTCTGCACACAGGGAGGTTCCAGACTTGTAGCGTCCTCGAGCCAATGGTGAGACTCAGCAGTCTGTTACGAGGCTCAATCAGACTGAGATTCGTGTAGTCGTAGTCGTCCAAGTTGGACCTGGGCCGAACTTGGGGATTAGCCCTAACTCGATCGTTCGAGTCACGAAAGGTTAGATTCGGGACTTCCCCCAATTTTCCGTTCTAGATCAAGCTGTCAACAAG
>PMBQ01000410.1 GCA_003152955.1 Candidatus Bathyarchaeota archaeon | reverse complement strand
CAACAACAAGACGACAGACCGCGCCACGGACTTTCAATTCGCCAATCTTTACGATTTAGAGCAAAACCTGAGTGATTGAGACGCGTGTGCACTTTAGCATAGACACTGCGGGCGAATGGCCCGTTCCCAGTTCCCTGCGTTTGGCCTGTAAAATAGCGCTTGGTTGTTTTGAGGGATATCTAGCGGCGATCTCTTTTGAGCGTCGCGCCGTTATGGAAGGTGTACCCGTGATAGGGCGTTATCGTTGATTTATTACTGGCATAAACTGATTTGAATGAAGCGTTGTCGCTTTGTCCGAGCTATTCTTCGATTTTTTGGACGAGCAGCATTTTTCCTAGTGTGGTCAACGTGACCTTCGTCTTGCCTCTGGAGTGTCGGGTGGCATCAGCGAGGCCGAGGTCGATTAGACCTCTTGCATCCTCTGATCCATGAATATGGTAACTCAGTAACGGCTTACCGTAATCCGTAAGCTTACTGAGCTCATCGAGGCTATCGACCGATCCACCAGCTTTGTCCAGAGCGTGTAGAATATTCAGTTTAACTTCGGACACCATTTCAGTGTAACTGAGCTTCATTGGCGGCAGCATCACGCATTCGTCAGCCTTACAGAAAAATGCCTTGAACCCAAGGATGAAAGATGTTACAGCTGCCGCAATGCATATCATCTTGTCACCGCTGCTCACATTCAACAGGAAGTCATCAAAGTTCGGTTGATTCTTCTCAACTATCTGGGAGAACACTTGCATGATGTCCTTGTAGCAATGCTCAGGTCGAATGGTGGAGTAGACTTCGGTTTCCGTTTTCAGTGTTTCAGTTATGGTAGTTGCCAACCTTTTCGAGATGTCCTTGTCGCGTTCATATGAAATAATAATGAGCTTATTGACGGGCGCGTTCCTAACGCCAGACAGAACGCCGCTCGTGTCTTCTCCAACCGTAGCTATCTGAACTGTCTTCCGGAAGGCCTTACCACCGTCATTATACTCATCGGGCTGTTTCCTACGCCTGCTTGAACTTCCCATACCCGCCGACACCTACGCTTCAGCTCTCTGGTCCATGCCAGCCCGAACTAACAGTAAAGTCTACTGGTGTAATCTCTGATAGTAATCAATTGAATCCAAGAAGCTCGCGACGCAATCCAGCGCTTGTCCGTTGTACGCAATTCTTCTAAACCCAATGCGGGGGTATTCACTTCGACGGAATTGAATTTCAGAATTGGTTGCAGCGGCTGGTCATACGATGATTGGTTAGGAGGATTCTATCCTAAAGAAACTCGACCTGAAGATTATCTTACACTCCGCTCGCGCATCTTCGATTGTGTGGAAATTGACTCTACCTTCTATCGCGCGCCTTCCACCGCTATGGTGCAACGCTGGTACAGCTCTACACCGCCCGAGTTCATTTTAGCGCCTAAGGTACCAAAGCGCATCACACACGATCAGCACTTAGAGAACGCAGAGTCGTACATGGATCATTTCGTGAGGACCGTGGGCCAATTGAAAGAGAAACTGGGGCCGTTCGTCATTCAGCTCCCCCCATCATTCAAGAATCCTAAGCATCTGCGGGCGCTTACGGGTTTCATTGGGCACCTGGACAGTGAGCACAATTATGCCGTCGAGTTCCGCCACGAGTCTTGGTTCAATTCTGACATCGAGACGCTTCTTGCCGACCACAATATCTATCAAGTATGGTCAGTAAACCAGTACCTCACGACACCGGCAACCCTCACCGCAGACTTCCTATACCTCCGTTTCGCCGGAGACAGAGCCATCAACGAGTTCAACAAGGTGCAGAAGGATCAAAGCGAAGTTCTGAAGAATTGGAGTCAAGCACTAAATGAAGTTGGAGACAAGGTGAAGGAGCGGTTCATCTTCTTCAACAACCATTTCGCTGGCTTCGGGCCTGGGTCAGTGAATGAGTTCCGACGACTGATGGGGCTCGTCGAGTTGGATTGGTCGGACCTAAGTCAAGCAGACGGACGTCAAAAGACGCTCTTCGACTATACCTGGTCAAAGTAATTTGTTGTGGTGCTCAACCTGCCCCGGGTCGTCTTCCACGTGGATCTAGATGCCTTCTACGCATCCGTCGAGCAGAGAGAGAACGCCTCCATTAGGGGAATGCCACTAATAATCGGGGCCGATCCAAAGGGAGGCAAGGGACGTGGAGTCGTAGTCGCGTGTTCCTACGACGCGAGGAGACAAGGAGTACGATCCGGCCAACCTATTTCAACAGCCTACAAGCTCTGCCCAAACGGGACTTACCTCAGACCAAACCTGGTTCATTACGGACAAGTCTCCTATGATGTGATGGAACTGCTGAGAAAATTCGCTGACAAGTTTGAACAGGTGAGCATAGACGAGGCTTTCATGGATGTGAGCAAACGTTGCCTCGAGTTCGGAGGGCCAATCAAACTTGCCAAACGAATCAAGTTCGAGCTGCACCAGTCCGAACTATTGACATGCTCTATAGGAATAGCTCCCAACAAGTCAGCAGCCAAAATAGCGTCAGACTTCAACAAACCAGATGGTTTAACCTATGTTGATCCGGATCACACGAAGGATTTTCTCGGCCCCCTTGAAGTCTCGAAAATCAGTGGAATCGGCAAGAAGACAGAGCAGAGATTGAATGAGCTCGGCATCAGAACGATAGGAGAACTAGCTGCCTGCCCACCCAAATCGCTGTACAATCGATTTGGAAAAGTCGGAGTCTGGCTTTGGGCGATCGCTAACGCCGAGGAGAAGGTCGATGTCGAAGAAACCCGCGTAATGAAATCCATCGGAGCGGAACATACCTTCGAGGTCGACGAAGAGAACTGGCTGGCAATCGACGGTCAGCTGCTCGGCCTAGTTGACTCCGTGCACAGACGGCTAATAGACGAGAAAATGATCTATCGCACTGTCACGCTCAAAATCAGATTCACAGGATTCGCGACGTACACATGAGCAAGAACAAAGCGATTTTCCACGTCGAGTAAAGAGGACATAGCCAACTCGATTCGAGAACTGTCGAGTGAGTTCAGGGAATATCCGAAGAGCGTACGGCTAATAGGGGTAAGGGTTTCTGGCCTGGAGGGAGGATTAGGAAAAGAGGCGCAGGGCCGGACCCTCGAGTCGTTCAGCCAGTAGGTGCTTACTCTTGACTGACTAGAAATGCGATTTGGTTCCCTTGCGTTCGAGGAACGGCCCAGCTTTGTGGTCATCTTCAGTGCAATCCGGCCTGGAAGAGTAATCAGGTATCAACAGCGATTGCCCTCTTGTACGACGAGTCCCAACTTCTGTAGGATCGTGAGATGATTCGATACCGTACTCGGCAAAATATTCTTCAAAGCGCCCTCCAATTCACCAGCATAAAGTTCGCCCAGAGTAGTTCCGTTAGAATTCGTATGCGATATTCAACGTTCGT
>PMBQ01000009.1 GCA_003152955.1 Candidatus Bathyarchaeota archaeon | reverse complement strand
TTGTGTGTCAGGCCGCCAGAGTAAACTAAAGTAAAGCGGTCGCCACAATTGAGCTCACGCCGAAAGGCGTTGTCCTTGGGCCCAGGCAGAATGAACGACGGGTCTGCCCAATTAGGAACGACAGTGATCTTGGACGCTGCGACACCCTTATTGATAAGATTTTCTCGAAACCCATCAGAGATCACCACTACATGTTGAGCATGTCGATAGACCCAGCGCTCCATTCGTTCGAAGAATCTGATTGCAGATCGGTTCTTCAATACACCCATTGCTACTGCGGCATACGGGTAAATATCTTGAATATTCACGACGAGACGTGCACCGGAGAGTGACGCGAGCAACTTGCCCGACACCCCCAGGGGGAGCGGGGGAAGTACTGCATACACCAAATCGTATTTCTGATGCCAAGCTATTCCGGCCAGCAGTGAGGATGCGCAGAAGCTGCCGAAATTCAGAACTCGAGGCCAGAATGACTTACTGGGAGTGGCGTAGATCCATGTTCGCATTACAACCGGTCTGGCGGCATCATCTCTCTGAAGAAACCTTCCCCGATATTCCGGGAAAACGCGTCCGGTCGGATGGTTCGGAAAAGCGGAAATCACCGAGACTTCGTGACCTCGATTCCCGAGCCCCACCGCAAGTTGACTTACCCAGATAGCCGGACCGACATTCTCGGGGAGATAGTACTGAACCAAGAGAAGGATTCTCATGCGAGCCTCTGTCTGTGCAGGTTCTCCCTCGAGTACAAGATGCTAACCGGCGTTTCTCTTGAGTTGCCCCTTGATCCACCAATATGTCTTTTCGATCCCTTCCCTAAGAGTCATGCTTTGCTCCCAGCCGATTTTCTCCCGATACAGCTTGTTGTCTGAATTTCTCCCTCTTACACCGAGAGGTCCTTGGATATGACGAATAGTCAGCTTCTTCCCGGCAACCTCCATCGCGATTTCAGCCAATTTGTTGATCGTCACCATTTCCTCAGAACCGATGTTGACAGGCCCTGCGAAGTCAGAGTCCATCAATCTCCTCACCCCCTCGAGACACTCATCAACATAGAGAAATGAGCGTGTTTGCTTACCATCTCCCCAGATCTCGATTTCTCCTCCATCGTCAGTTTCTGCAACCTTGCGGCAAATTGCTGCCGGGGCTTTTTCCCTTCCTCCCCTCCAAGTACCTTCGACCCCAAAGATGTTGTGGAACCGGGCAATTCGGATATCGAGACCATAATTTCTTTGATGCGCCATATACAAGCGTTCACTGAAGAGTTTCTCCCAACCATACTCGCTATCGGGTGCTGCCGGATATGCCGAGTCTTCAGAGCATTTCGGATTATCCGGGTCTTCCTGATTGTACGCCGGGTAGATGCAGGCACTGGACGAATAGAAAACCTTTACCACTCCTTTCTTGGCACAGAGGTCAACGATGTTCAGGTTGATTGTGGCGGAATTGTGCATCACGTTGGCATCGTTGTCGCCCGTGAAGATATAGCCGGCGCCCCCCATATCAGCCGCGAGTTGGTAGACTTCATCGAACTTGCGGTCAACAACTGCAGAACACACATCCTGCCGCCGAAGGTCTCCAAGGACAAAATCGTTGGCTTCGGTGGGAGCGAATTCAGGGTTCTTGAGGTCGACGCCCCGCACCCAGTACCCTTCACTTCTCAGCCTCTTGACAAGGTGACTACCGATGAATCCTCCTGCCCCACAAACCAAAGCGGTCTTCATCGTTTTCCTCCGTTAATATTCAATACTATCAGCCCCATAGGATCTATCACCGGGCCGATGCTATCACGTCAAGCAACAGACTTCCTTATAGAGTTGAATAAGGGAGTCAACCATGGTGTTCACATCGAAGCGCATCTGCACCAATTCGCGCGCTTTTCGTCCCAGTGTGAACCGAAGATGTGGATCATCAACAAGACGCCCAATGGCTTCAGCAAGATCATTGGGACATCCCGGGTTGACAATGACCCCAGTCTCACCGTCAGCTATCATATCGGGGATTCCTCCCACTCGAGTCGCAACTATTGGCAATCCGGAAGCCATGGCTTCCAGGATCACTATGGGCATTCCTTCGGAGTAAGAGGGCAAAACGAATATGTCTGCTTTACTCAACCGAGCAACCTTTGCGGAACCATATTCAGGCTCATGGAACCGAACCATGCCGTCTAATCCCAATGACTGAGATACGGCTTGGAAGCGCTCCAGTTCTCCTCCCATCAAGCTTCCCCCCACAAAATCCAACCGAAACCCTTTCTTGATCTTTCCTTTCAGCTTACTCGCGGCCAACAGGAGATCCCCGACACCTTTTTTTTCACCGATGTGTCCGAGAAAAAGGATCGTCACATCTTGATGTGACTTAGGATTCTCCTCTCTTATTATTGAAACGTATTCGGCAGGATCAATCGCATTGGGTATGAATGCCACCTTCACCCGAGGAAGAACCCCTTCGATTCGCAGCCATTCTGTTGAGAGCACAATGATCCCCCGGCATCGACGCATCACCAAGAAGACGAACCGGCGCCAAAAAGGACGTTGTGTGGGGATCAATGCTTCAACACCGCAATGCAAATGCAACAACACACGGAAACCCAAGAAACTTGCGATAAATACCATCACACTGTTTTTAAGAAATGAGTACCCATGCGTAGTCCAAATATGTACAACGTCCGGTTTGTGGAAGGATATATTCTTCAGGAATCGCCAAATCACCGCAAGAGCGTTCGATATCAGAGCGGCCGAGAGTCTGCCCGTCTTTTGGATGTCAGATTCGCCGCTGGAAGTCTCAAGGAAGACCAATTGCACCTCATTCGAAAGCCGTGAAGCAAGTAAGGTCTCATAAAAAGTGGCGACGCCACCGTCGGGTTTCCCCACATGACCTGTGATCAAAACACGGAGCACTCTATTTTGATGGTTGATTCGAATCATTTATTTCGGTATTGATTGACCTGTTCTTCGTTGTGCTGAAGCTGTTCCCGACTCAGCCGGTCCTTCCCAACGTAAAGAGAGGCCTCATGCGCCAGGATCTTGTCGACATCCCATCTGAAGCATTTCACCTTCGCTGGATTGCCCATGGCTATTGCATACGGTGGAATATTCTTTGTCACCACTGCGCCGGCTCCAACCATCGCCCCGCGTCCGATTGTCACCCCTTTCAGTATGATCACACGTGAGCCTATCCATACGTCGTCTTCGATGGTGACGTCTTGATCATCCTCAGGTCTCTTCAAGTGAACATCAAACATAAACGAACCTATCAGCGACGTATTGTGATTTCCCGCAATTATGCAAACCCCTGGCCCGAACATTACCTTGTTCCCGATATGGATTTTCGATTCAGACGCCATCAATATAGGCTTGGTGCCTAGTATGACGTCGTTGCCAAGCGTAATATTCTTGAACGAATATTCTCCCGAATAATCAAAAAAGATGTTTTTTCCATGCGCTCCAAACAAGGGGAGGTACAGATACATCATAATGCGGTGATATGACTTTCGCAGGTAGAGGTGGATCATCGGCAACAAGCGTTTCATTCCCGGGCCCGTCTTTCTAAGCTGTGACATTCATGCTATGGGTAACACCATGACTTCTATAATATTCAGCCGTTCAGCAATTCGAGGTATTTGTTTACGATAACCTCCCGGTCAAACTTCTCGCGTGCGATTTGCCTGTTTCTGGACCCAATCTCAACCAGTTGATCATTGCCCAAACCAAGCACGTAGACGAGCGTGTTACTGATGGACTGAATATCTTTGGGATCAAACAATAGCTTCTTGTCATAGGACAAAACAGTTGAAACATCGGAAACAATCGAACAGATGACGGGTTTTGCACAAGCCATTCCTTCGCAAACTGCATTAGGAAAACCTTCGTAAAAGCTGAATAGCCCGACTACGTCTGCGTCTTGCATCTTGCTTCTGATCTCGTTTGTGGCGGAGAAGAGCGACACAACATGCCCAAGTCCGAACTCCTTGATTTTTCTTCGTGCTTCAGCTAACGAACCATCAAAATGAGGCTGACTTAGTCGATCACCGTACCATTCCACGTTGATTTTGGCGCGGTCTTCTTGTGACAGAAGGGCAAGCGCCTCGATGAGTCCATTCAGATTCTTCAGATACTGATGACTCGCCGCTACTACCAACTTGAGCTTTCGATCCTTTCGAGGTGTGTACTCCTGAGTTGGTTTCCACTCATTGAGGTTTATCATATTGTAGATGACTCTACACTTTCGATCTGGCAAAAAAGGGTTGACAGATCGAACGATGGCCATGTTGTTAAAAGAGTTTGCCACCACATAATCGGCTAAGAAATGAAACCACCGGTATAACCTGAGTTTTTTTCTTTTCACAATATCCGGGTTCGCACTTCGTTCACCGACGACGAGTTTCCAATTCCTTTTAGGAAACCCCGCTACTTCACAGATTATGCTTGGTGTTTCCAGGAATGACAAGACAGCACTATATCCCCCCTTCCGTATGAACCTTCTCATTCTCACGACGCGTCTCAAATACCTTGCCTCGTTTATGCAGATAAAACCAATCCCATTGCTCTCAAGAATACACTCAAAGAATGCCTCATGATGATACGTCAAAAAAGACACGTCATGACCTTTCTCCTTGAAACCCAACGCCAATTCAACCAGCTGTCGTTGAGAGCCTCCAGAACCCAAGTCATCCAGTACGCACAGAATCTTCATCACTCTCCCGTCAACGAAGGTTGGCACATGATGATACCTCTCAACCAATTCTCATTGAGCGCATCCTGGACCCAAACGGTCGTTTGCGCAAAGAATTCTTACTGGCGCTTGCGGGATTGCTGTAATTAATGTTCTTCTTTGCAGTCTTTAGAAGCGAACTACTAACGATATATGCAAAGATAACCCACCCAATCTTCACCTCCAGGATTTGCCCGCTTAGCAGCAATCCGAACACAGGAGATAACAGCAGCATTGGGAGGAGGATTCCATCGGCCTTGTAGAGTTGATAGCTCTGCTTGACCACTCGATACATGTATGTCAGATAGAGGGCCAATCCGACTACACCCGTATAGCACATCACTTCCAAAAATACGTTATGCGGCTGTGTCAACATATGAATCTTCGAAAAGTGCTCCAAACCACTCAGTCCAACACCAAAAATGGGGTTCGATTTAACCAGCGGAACCAGTGCCTCCCAGATTGCGTCTCTTCCGGATAAATCCCCCTTTTCAGCAGTGAGTGCGAGACGAGTTGCCATGGTTTCAGATTCCATCAGGAACTGCCACACAGGAATCGAGGCGCCTACTCCAACAACAAATGCAGCAACCTTTCCCCACACCTTCTTCGTTCTGAACAACAGAACCCCGACTATAAAAGCTGCACCGAAGGAAATGAACGCAACACGAGAACCGGTTTCAGCCAATGCACGCATCATCACCGGAATCGGAAGAATAAGCAAAACGCGTGTCGTCGGTCTCAACCCTAGTCTGTTCTGTATGATGGCCAGTAACAGAACAATGAGTGCAATACTCATTTTTGTACCGATGACATTTTGATTCTCTCCGAAAATCACAGCTCTGCCTTCTATGTATTGGAAACCAACACCCACGCTGAATAGCACGGCGAGTACGGCCATCCCCAAAGCAAAGCACAGCATCCCTTTCTCCAAGATCAACCTGTCCTGACGTTCATGATTGACCAGTACCCAAAAGAGAATCATGCATTGAAACATGCTGGAGTGAAAGAACCAGTCAGAGAGTGGGTTGATGTTGTACAAACTTACTAAAGTCATCAGTCCAAAGAAGAGCCAGATGGGTAGTAGAAATGACTGAATTCTGTTGGTTTTGAAAAACCAGAGAAGACGTGGAAGAAGTGTGGCAAAATAGACTAATCCTGCTAGTCTTGATATAGAGTAATCTTCATCAGCCCCAAATGGAAGCCACATTTCAAAAGGGACAGTAAAAAGGAAAACGTACAGGGATATCCGTTCTACCCGGCTTATTATATCCATTTATGCGTGGAACCTGTTAGTCAAAGTAAGGGATGTCAACCAAAGTACCTTGATCTCTTCATACACCCATCAATCACTGTCAAACCTGCATCATGATTCAAAGTGTGGGTACCTACCAACGTGTCATCCCAAAGTGGATCTATCCGACTGACGCAAATTTCTCTATACTCAGACTCAGACAAAACAACTATCTGATTGATATTCATTCCCTTCCCATATCTAACACTATTATCCTGCGACGGACGGTAGTAGCTGCCGTTGTATGAGAAAACGGCTCCGGCCGGCCGGGCAGATCTTGCGTCAGAGACGATCGGATTGTTTGGGTGTGGCGTCCACCGTTCAGAGAATAGATCCGACGCATAGAACAGAAATAACTCGTCAAACATTGAAGCACCGTCGTTCTCACGTATGTTGGCGAATAGCCACCATTTCCCATTTGCGTTCAAAACACTGGCATCGACTGCACATACATCATGCATAAGAGTCCTCACAAGCCGCCATTTGTCCGGAAACTCGATGCATTGGTATAAATCAATAGTCCGATTATGCGCTGATTCGGGAATCATATAGTAGGAGTCTTGATGAAGAAAGACGAAAGGATACGACAAATGATACGGCTGTTCGATTACCTTGACCGGTGTTGACTGGTTGCCGTCCTCGTCCAAGATCAAGCAAGAGATGTGAGCCTTGTTCGACTCGTAAAGAAACTCTTCAAAGTATATATAGTACTTTCCGTTTTGATGAACTACAAACGGATCAGCCCAGAACCTATCTTTAGGAGGTATGAGTTTCTTGAATTGCCAAAGAGATGATGACAACTTGCCATTTGGGTTGAAACTGTAGAGCAATATCCATTGTTCGAAGCGAAAAAGACCGCACACTCTTTCAAATAGGTATTTTGAGTAGTGTCT
Organism: Candidatus Bathyarchaeota archaeon; assembly: GCA_003152955.1. The sequence goes on along the minus strand of PMBQ01000009.1, from coordinate 8,741 downwards.
CGCAGCCAAGACCAGCAATCTTAGATTGGTCGGAGCGGAATACAATGGCCTTGAGTAAAACCTGGGGTGTTGGTTTTCGTCTCTAATCTTATGAAAGAATTCTTCCTCCCCAACGTTGTACAATCGCTCAAGTGTTCTAGGCAGGAAAGAAAGAGACTTCCAATAGACATTCCGGTTATTCCTGCCGACAAAAACACTATCAGTCTGAGAATACGATCGATACAGCACGAGACCAACATTCAGATCATCGGAGAGAATTTGTAGTGTTGAGCCTGTTACTGGCCACCCTTGTAGAACCTCCCAAAACCCGGGTGGCCCACCATGATTAATCTGGTCGTCACCATAATGATATGACCAAACACCATGTTTCGACGAACTGAGGATCTTGCCGGTCAGCTTCCCAAAACCTAACGTTATTATCACATCAAGGTTGTGAGACTTGATCTTATCAACATCACCTGAGGTAAAAGAGTCGGAAGACGATTCCTGGGTTGGTGTTAGCGTGATGCAAGTGACATCTGGCAGAAGCGCGCGTACATCCTTCATATCAAAGGGGTTTGGATCAGGCTTACGTGTATGGTGCTCCAGGTAATTCAACACATGGTGGTCCAAGTAACTCAAGACATTGTAGAGCAGACGATGCCTATATGTTCTGATCCTCTTTAAGAGTGGTTCTGATGTTGTTCCATATGCGCCATTCCTTGCAATCAGAAGAATCTTTGCATAATTGCCGTGCTGTATTCGATCCAGCATATTGTACGCCCAGCACGGGATTCTATAGGAGTCCACCAGCACCCCTACGCGCAACTCTGTTCTCAAGATCACAGCTAGCTCATCCATTTATTGTACCAAAGCTGAAACTGAAGCAACTTCCAGATTATTGTTGAATCATGCAATTTCCCCCTCATGAACTTCTTCCTCAAGCCTTGGATATACGAAGATCGAAACACGCCGGACTCCTCTATCGTGCGAGGATTCAGATTTTCCTCCAGAAGGTAGGAAAGACTCGTCCGTAACCAAGAGTCGATAGGTACGTCAAATCCTGTTTTGGGGCGATCCATTAATTGCTTCGGAACATACTTATACACTATATCCTTGAGTATCATTTTTGTCGTATGTTCATACTTGTATTTGCTCGGGAGTTGAGCTGCGAGCTCGATGATTCTATGATCTAGAAAAGGCTCTCTCCCTTCCAGAGAAACAGACATGGTTGCTCTATCTACTTTTGTAAGTATGGTGTTCTGCAAATACATCATGTAGTCTGTACCTAGTGCAATCGACAATCTGTCTTTAAACCGTGAAAAGTCATCATCGTATACAGTGTGCTGATATACTTCACTGCTGTTAAATAGTCTGCGTTTTGCGGTCTTACTTATTGTCAGATAGTTGCGCAACAANNGTCTCTACTTTGTGACGAAGAGAATCTTCTGGAACCGTCACTGCTCCAAGACCTGAAAGCCTACTTAGAGTTTTTCGCAACCCGCTTGGTATTTTATCGATAAGCGCCAAATTGTTTACAAAGGTTCTGTAGTTGGCATAACCCGCAAATATTTCATCCCCGGCATCGGCTGACAATGCTACAGTAACATCTTTTCTTGCAAGTCTGCTTACAAGCATAGTGGGTATTGCTGAATCGTCAGCAAATGGTTCATCATAAAAGTATGGAAGAGTCGGAATAATTTCTTGCGCTTCTTTCGTGGTGCAATAGTATTCTGTGTGGTCAGTGCCAATATGGCGGGCTATCTCTTTTGCGAAAGGTGCTTCATTACTACCTTCTAGTGAGCCAATTGTGAATGTCTTTAGTCTCTCTCCTCTGCTACTTTGCAGTAATGCGGCTACAGCAGTCGAATCATATCCTCCGCTGAGAAAGACTCCGACCGGTACATCCGACACCATACGATACGCAAATGCAGAAAGGAGCAACTTTTCCAATTCATCCTTTGCATCATCATAGGAAAGACTAAGACTTGGCAGGCAATAGAAGTCTCTTACATCCCAATACTTGGTAATTGTGAACTCTTTTCGACTAATGTTAAAGGTAAGAATATGCCCAGGCTCCAATTTGCTGCAGTCTTCGAAAATACAGTGAGGTGACGGGACATACCCGAAATCCATATACTGATGCACAGCGTTGAGGTTTAACCGTTTCACGAATCTACTATGCGCATGAAAGGCCTTTAGCTCTGAAGCAAATAAGAATAGTCCATCACGCCAATAATAGAATAGCGGTTTAACGCCCGCTCTGTCTCTCACAAAACTCACGTCAAGGGTTTTTCTGTTGAGTATTACAAAGGCAAACATGCCGATGAATTTTGAGACACAAGACGCACCCCATTCATCGAATGCATGCAAGATTACCTCGGTATCAGATTCCGATTTGAACGTATGCCCTAATTGTTCAAGTTCCCTTCTTACTTCTCTGAAATTGTAAATCTCACCATTGAACACTACGCTCAGATGGTTGTAATTCATCGGTTGATGACCTGCCGGTGAAAGATCGAGAATTGACAAGCGAGTATGTCCAAGTCCGACAGACGCTTGACTAAACGAATGAACATCACAGCCTTTGTCATCAGGTCCACGATGATGCAGCGTAGAAACCATTTCACCTAAAACTGCAGGATCACTTTGGGATGTGAAATCGATGAAACCGCAGATACCACACATATTCGTCCTGTTTTGTTATGCGTATTCTACATCGAGTATATTTGTCACACGATATGTGCTCTAACGGATATCAGGCTCTGTATGCATTGCGCGAAGAAGAATGTTGTTCATTTCGGATGCGATGTGAGGCCAAGAATATTCACTGGTCACCTTTGGCGCTGGGGTATATCCCTTCATCATGTTTGTGAGGAACGTAGCNNGCCATTTCCTCCGTTTCCTCGGCACAAAAGCATTTCCCGCCCCCTGTTGCGTCGACGATACTGCAGACGTCAAATCCTTTAGGTGCAATTGCCAGAACAGGTGTGCGCAATCCTATCGATTCGAATATTTTCGCAGCTATGATTCCACGGTATTCAAGAGGTGCTTCCTTCTGTTGCGATATCATCACTACAGCAACGTTGGCACCTCGGACAGCGCGAAGCGCTGTTGTGCGAGTCACCGGACCATAAACGCTCACATACTCCTCCACACCAAATCTTTTCGCCTCATGCTGCACATGGTCACTTTGACCTCCATAGTAGTGAAAACGCCACGAGGGCTTTCCGTCTTTCAGTAAGCTCTTAAGTTTCTCTAAGCAAGCCATAATGGGAGTAGCCGAGCTATCTGGGAGATAGAAATGGCCGGCATAAACGATAGCAAAATGGTCGTAGGGCAGAGGTTCTACTATATCCATTTCTTCCGGATCATATCCGTTTGTCACTACGAAGGGCCTTTTTTCCAGATTGAATTTCTGGTGAATGAAATCTGCCCAAGAGGGAGACACGATCGTCACGGCAGAACACTTTGATAGGACTTCCTTTTCATTGCGCATTCCTGCTTTTGAATAAGGCTGAATAGCGTGAGGGTCGCCTGACCAGAGATCTCGATAATCAATAACAAATGGGCATATTAGCCGATCTGACAGATCTCGGGCGAGTCGAAAACTGAGGAACGGGCTGCCGGAAGCAAGAATCAAGTCAAAGTCTCCCGGCGAAAAAGAACCGCAGGCCCTTGAGACGTGAGCATACCACCCGCCTTCAACCTCAATACTGTATGCACGGGCGGTCTTCCTGGAAATACCTCCGAGTATATATCCGAGCCCTGTGTTCCAGCATTTCAGATGGATTGGATTGAGGCAACGCCAATCGTGCCCGGTAAGTATTTGTTTGATCCCTTCTTGGGTGAGGCGCACTGTTACTCCTTCGGGATCATCGACGTTTCTCCACAGCTCCGGCGCAGGAGTGACTACTGTGATTTGCCATCCCATTCGCGCCAAGTACTTTGCAAGATTGAATGCCCTGACTGCTCCAATTACTCGAACAGGCGGGAAATAGTACGCCAGAAACAAGAGCTTTCGTTGTCTCTGCATATCGTGTGGAGTCCTTGACATGTCAGACATCTGATTCCTATCTGAAGTTTGTCACATAGTTTCCGGAACCTGGACCGAAATCAGGTCACTTCTGTTTGTTTTTTCGATGGAGAATTGGATCCTTATTTGGCGCTTGCAAAGCGACGCCGCATCAAAGCAAACAACGCGAGAATCGCCACATAGCAGAAACCCGCCCCCATGAACAAGTAGAGAAGCGACAAGCCAACCCTCACGAAACCCATAGCCGGTTCGATCTTCACAAATGAAGCCATAAGTGTGCTTGCGATTATCGTGCTTGCGCCCGAGACTATGAAGATGAAGCAGAGGCGCACTATTGGGAAAAAGGATGACACGCGACGTTTTAACCGTCGTGCATACACGATAAGGTAGTACCATGAGGATGCCACAGTGGAGACAAGAAAGGATAAGGCAAGACCCAGCACTCCCAGCTGCCATGTTAAGACTAGCATTGCTATTGCCAGCACTACGGCACTAATGAGAGCCGACCGCATGATCGTGCCGCTCCACCCAAATGCTTTCGCCAGACTACCATATTCTATTACCCTAACGAAAGTTATCGCTGCAAATGCACGAAAGGGGACACTACTTTCTATATATACTGACGAAAACAAAAACTGCATAATTGGAACGGCGTGCCACACACAAAACGATGCAATCAGATATGTCAGCAACGCCGTTTTTTCAGCGCATGATCGCCATCGTTGACATATCCTATCGATATTGTCTGCCTGTGCATCCTGGACCATGTGAGGTATCAAAACACCAGCAACGGAGGGTCCTATCATGTTAACAAAAGGAATTTCTCGAGCACCGAGGCTGTAGGCGGCAAAATTCTGGGGGGTGAGGTAAAGTGATGCGACTATTTTGTCAAGATACGAAGCCAGATAGGCTGGAATCCGCCCCAACTGAATCGGCCAAAGGTAGCTCCAAAGCTCAGCCAATATTTCACGATCAAGCCACGACCCGGGCCCTTTGAGGTATTTGCCAAGAATAATTGGCAAAGCGATCAAGCGAAGCAAAGAAAACACGGTCCAAATGAATAGCGCTTCTGTAAGAGCATATCCCGCCATCAATGGTAGCACCATTGACGCAAAACTTATCACCGAAAAAGTGGTTTCAAGCAGTGTAGCCCGCAGTGAATAGCCACGACTCAACAGCACAGGTCGTAGCACACCAAGGGGAATTGTTGCAAGCGGAAATGCACATGTAACCAGTAGGGAATTACGAAGCGCTGGATTTTCGTACGCAACTGATAACGGTTCTGATAGCGCTGCCAAGATGATTGATCCGANNACCGTTAACAGAATGAGTAGTTTAGCGTACCTCTTCCTTTTATCTCCTTCGTAAAGATTCCAGAAGCGATAGACGGTGCTGCTCAGCCCAAATTCGATTAACACTGCTACTAACGGTCCGAGATAGAGCACTTGCCGGTAAGTGCCCATTGATGTAACAGATATTATCCTGGCGAGAACCATCGAGGACACTAGTGACGATGCAAACGAAATTAAATCCCCGATTACGACCAACGAGGCCTGTCTTCCGAGACGTTCTCGCCCAAACAACGATTGCCACCTAGCAATCAACGAGCTCCGTATCCTAAAGAACATTGACGAGAACATCCTACAGGATCTTCCTGCCTGGCGCCTGGTTACTTTGATACCACTCAATTGTCTCCTGTAATCCGGTCAACCAACCAGTCACAGGAGCATATCCCAAACAGCTGCCGGCCAGTTCAATTGATGACAACGAGTCTTTGATATCACCCTTCCTCCGTTCGACGAAAACAGGCTTGACGCTTTTGCCAGTCAATTTCTCAATATCTCGATGGAGATCGAGTAAGGTGTGCGTATCCCCACAGGCTATGTTCATCACTTTTCCAATGGCTTTGGTGCTGACGCATGCTTGCAGGTTCGCCAGTACAACATTCCTAACAAAAGTGAAATCTCGTGACTGCAATCCATCTCCATGAATGATAGGCGCTTCACTCCTTAGTATCGCGACGATGAACTTCGGTATTACAGCGGAGTATTGTGAATCTGGGTCCTGTCTTGGCCCGAAGACATTGAAATACCTAAGACAGACTGTTTCCAGTCCGAACACCTCGTGAAATGCCACACAATAGCGTTCGGCTGCAAGTTTCGACACAGCATACGGTGAAATCGGCTGTGTTGGCATTGTCTCTATCTTTGGGAGAGTTGGCGTGTTCCCGTAGACCGAAGAAGATGACGCATATACCACTCGTCTGACCTTTTCGTCGCGCGCTGCGACAAGCACATTCAGCGTTCCGTCAACATTCACATTATTGGTTGCTATCGGATCGCTGAGGGAGCGTGCGACTGAAGGCAATGCCGCCTGGTGTAAAACGAAATCCACGCCTCGCATTGCTGATCGTACGGTTGCCAGATCGCATATATCTCCCTCTTGCACATCCAGATGCGGACCTTTCACGGAACTCAGAGAATCCAGGTTTGTTCTCTTCCCTGTCGAAAAATTGTCCAGGACACGCACATTCTCCCCTCGGCGCAGCAATTCTTCCGTGATGTGCGAACCTATGAAGCCAGCCCCGCCCGTAACTAGATACTGAGCCATCGATACTCCTAGGCCAAGTGGACATTCTTGTTTTTGTGACGTACCACGTTGCGCGTGTCAAGGACACTGACCCCTAATTGCGAGAAGTCGAGTTCCCGGTATTGATCATGTGCGGTGGAAATCAAAATCAAATCGTAGTCGCCGGTTATTTCTACACTCCTTCTTCCAGCGAACTTCGACCATTCTCGTGAGGGCCGTATCACAGGAACATAGGGATCATTGTAGCTAACTCTCGCTCCAAGTTTCTCCAGCTTATCCATGAGATGGTACGAAGGAGATTCTCGGTCATCATCCACATTTGCTTTATAGGCCAACCCGAGAAGTAGTATTCTGGCCCCGTTTACTGCTTTCCCCTGACAATTCAGGACTTCCATCACTCGCTGGACCACAAAGTCGGGCATGGAACTGTTGACTTCACCNNCCTAAACCCGGCCCCGGATAAAACGGCATGAACCCGAACGGCTTGGTCTTTGCTGCTTCGATCACCTCCCAAACGTCGATTCCCATCTTCATGAACGTCATTTTCAGTTCATTCACAAGGGCGATATTGACCGCACGGAATGTGTTTTCCAGAAGCTTCGTTGCCTCAGCCGCCCTCGTCGACGAAACGGGAACGGTGCGTACAACCACCTGTTGGTACAGCTTTTCTGCAACCAACAGCCCTTCTGGCGACGTGGCACCAACAACTTTCGGGATAGTCTCCGTCCGGTAGTCCTTGTTTGCCGGATCTTCACGCTCGGGAGAGAATGCCGCAAAGAAATCTCTGTCCACCTTCAGCCCGCCCCTCTCAAGTATCGGAACCATCACTTCATCTGTGGTACCGGGGTATGTTGACGACTCGAGCACAATCAGCTGCCCCCTGCGCATGTGTGGCGCAATGGCCTCGCACGAAGAAACAATGAACTGCACATCCGGCTCACGGTTCTTGTTGAGCGGTGTTGGCACAGCAATCAAGAGAGCATCGCATTCTTTCGCCAGGGCAAAGTCCGTTGTCGCCACAAACTTGCCCCCCTTGTTTGCCGCCTGTATGCGAGTTGCCGGGATATGCTTGATGTAGGATTCCCCCCGCATCAACGCTACGGTCTTCTTTGCATCGATGTCGAATCCGTAACACTTGAATCCCTTCTCTGCAAAGCAGAGAATGAGGGGAAGACCAACGTAGCCGAGACCGACGACGCCGACAACAGCACTTTTTCGGTCTATTTTCTCGAGGAGGTCATTGTNNCCCTTGGTTTACCTCTGTCCGCGCTCCGCCCTTTCAGTCACAGGGGTGGCCTAAGGGGGCGGATGTTGAGTTTTTCTCAGTGGGGGGGGGCAATAGGCACTGGGCGTTAGACACTAGCCCGATGGTTCCAATCGCCCCAGCTCCCCTGCAAACCATTTACAGCTTTACTACCAAGTCTGGAGCTACTTCCACAGATACTGATTGACCGATGCACTCGATGGACACCACAACCCGCATCGATCCCTTTAGAGCTAAAATGAAACCTTCAATACCTTCGAAAGGTCCGGCAGTGACTCGTACATGCTCNNGAGGGCTTCAGCCCGATGCCCACAAATTTCACCACCCCGTCGGTCTGCAGTATCGGGATTTTGTTCCTTAGATCCGTCCTCACAAATAGATAGCCCCGAAACAGCGGCTCCACTACCCTCTTCTTTCGATCGCTGTACTGCCGCATCTCCTCAATCATCGGAAGATACGTCTCGATCTCCCTTTCCCGCAGCCTCAGGTCCACTGCCTTCTCATGCCTGCTGCGAAGATATAGCGCATACCACCGAAGCGATTCTGCCATTACCGCTTCAGCACGGTGAAGTATGCAACCGCCATCGCCACTGCGCCCGCCGAACCGATAATGGAAAGCACAAGCGGAAATGTCACGGGCGTCCTGTTACCGACATACACACAATCTCCATCCTGCAGCTGCAGAAATGTCGGTGACACTCCAGTCAGGTCCTTGAGATCCAGACGCAGTTCTGACCGGCTTCCTAGTTCACCTGCCATTTTTTCACGGCTGACGCGCACGTCCGACATGTCGGCGTTTTCCTGCCACCCTCCGGCAAGCGCAAGTAAGTTCACAAGGTCAATCTTGCGCGAAATTTCATAGCGGCCCGGCCG
>PMBQ01000214.1 GCA_003152955.1 Candidatus Bathyarchaeota archaeon | reverse complement strand
CCCCAGATATGAAACATGGTGTCTCGCCAGGTGATTGTCAGTTTTACTCCGGCCGGATCGCCGTCTTTCGATGCGACATAGAAACAGACCATTTCACCAAAATGCTTCCGAACGGCTTCAAAGAAGCTTTTCGGCAGAACCGGCGTGCCGTGTTCCTTCATGGCGATGGCAAAGCCATGATAGAATTCGTTGATTATGTCCCGCCCGCGCGCCATCTCAAGTTTGTGCTCATCGACTTTGCGGATACGATTTCGGGTCGCTTTGCGAAAGGCGGCAAAGGTTTCTTCTTCTGTCGCGGCCAGCGGGAGGATGTAGGTAGCTTTCTCAAGCTTGATTGGATGAGAATCGGCTGGCTGTCGCACATTCCGAAACTCGAGGTAGTTCGCCTGATGTCCCTTGGCCAGATCAATGGCCGCGGCATAGAGAACTGACACTGCCTCAGGCGAATCAGCGCATACTCCGCCATAATTGAGAAAGGGCATGGAAGAAAGTGAGACGCCAAAAAGTCGACTCTTGACGAGAACGAGTGGCGCAATACCGACTATCCGATCACCCTGATACGCTGCCAGGTAGATGGACTCATGCCCGAGCGATTCATTCAGGACGTTGCGCCAGGAATGCAGATGATAGAGCGTGGCATCCGGGTTACCGTTCACATAGGCGTCCCACTCCTGGCCCGAACCGGAATAAGGTCGCACAGTGACCGGGCCGGAGTCGGAGCCGCCCTGGTTACCGGAGAATTGTCTATCGATAGATTGTTCCATATGTCTCATTTCGAATTCAGATTTGTCCCTCCAACGGAACAGCCGTCGGAATCAGTGCCTGTGAAGCCTTTTCAGCTTCGGCATATCGTCTTCTGATTATGACACTCACGCTGCGCGCAAGTAAGGCCATCAGGTATGGATGCGGATAATAGAGGCTCGTAATGAAGCATCCCGAGACCAAATAACCGATCAGACCGACATCAATACCGTGCGTCAGGTTGCAAAAGAATGTATCGGTCTCGCCGTGGGCTGCCAGCTTTTCGCGAGATCGTCTGTTCTCCCGAAACGTCAGGAAGATAAGCCAGAGAAAGACGGAAAGACCAATGAAACCGAGTTCAGAGGTGACCTGGACGAAGATGTTGTGCGGCTCCCACCACATGGGGGGCTGGTCAGCCGGACGGTATGTCATACCATACGCCTGGGAAAAGCAACCCACGCCCACTCCCAGTATCGGGCGATCCATAATCATGTGAAGTCCGGCCGTCCAGAGCGTGAGTCGGATATTGGCCGATTCGTCCTCTTCGAATTTCGAAGTCGATTCGATGCGGTCGACATACTGTGCCGGCAACATCGGTATCGTCACCACCGTCACGCCCAGAACACACAAGGCAATAAGCGCCTTGCGCGAGCTACGCCAAAATATGACCATCAGAACGACAATGGTGCCGACAAAAGCGCCTCGAGCGCCACAAACAACAATTGAGACAAAGTACATGAGGAGCATGCCAACCGCGGCTGCTTTGTGCCACCCTTGCTTGAGATTGGGAAGCAAGTAGTAGATGAATGGAAGCATTGCCAATACTGCCAATCCCAGCTCTGAAGCGTTGGCCAGGAACCCGGCCGAATAGCCGCCTACGCCATGAACGTTTTCTTCCACGCCATAGTTGATTGGGCTGGAAGTGTCGATATTCAGCGGACCGATATGGATGCCATATCCGCCTAGACCCGTTGTTCTGTTCAATCCAATGGTCAAATAGGTCCAAATCTGAATAAATGCAACAAAGCCTACACACCCGATAATCACCCACGTAAAGAGCTTCACGTGTCGCTCGGTGCGAAGAATCTGAGACGCCAGGAGCCAGAAGATCAGAAAGCGAAAGAAGTCACCGACATAGTCCAACGAGTGGCTGATGAACACCGATGAACNNAAGCTATCACCGCAGTGTCAATTGGTTCAATGAAGAACTTTTCCTTGCGAATGATGAACTGATCAAAGACCCATAGCGCTATCAGTAATCCGAGCAGAATGAATTGAACCTTGGCTGTGCCCAGAGCCGGGACCAGATCGGCCGGACGAAGATACACCATCATTACGTACAACAAGAAACCGGTGAAGGGTTGTTTGACTACCCAGACACCAAACACAAGCGCAATAATTGCCGCGATTGGAAAGAGAAAATCGGTTGCCAGGCCGGCTACGGCCAGAATGACTGACGTGCCAATCAGGGCGATATACCCCAGCACCTGCGGAGTAACTAATTGTATTTCCTTGCGCGTGTTCATTCTCTGTTATCGGTCAGTCTGCTATGGGTATCCGTGCGGGTCAGATAGTTATACGATTGGCCCGACCCTGCGATCATCCGACACTTACCTTTTGTCCGGCTTTGGCGTGGTTGACTGGCGTTCCTTGCCCGTAGGTTAGGCGGTCCAATAGCTGGGCCAAGCGACCGGTCAGGACTTTCCTGTCAAATTGTCGAATATAGCTCCAATTTGGTTCCGTCTGCAATTGTCCTGTTAATTTCCTTCGAACCAGTTCCTTGAGTGCCTCTTCAATCCTGCCTATATCCTCCGCCGGAACGAAGATGCCGGAGCCGCTTCGACGTACCATGTCGGCGCTCTCCCCCTCCCATCCCAGCATGAGGATTGGCCGGCCGGCCCGAAGCAGTTCAAACAGCTTGCCGGGAATAATCTTATCGTTAGTGTTCCTGTCCCCTCTGGCCGGCATGAGGAGAATGACGTCTGACGCCATCATCGTATGCAGGGCATCGTGGTGCGGAATGAAGCCGGTTAAGCTGACATGGTCCTTAAGGTCAGGGACTGAAACTGCCTCGGTATGTTCATCCAGCATCTTGCCGATAAACGTAAGCTTCATTTTGTCAGCATATTCCGGCGTGGTCACGAGCTTTCGATACGCTGCCAGCAATTGGATGATCGCGGAGTCTTCATACACCGTTCCGACATTGAGATTGCTCAGATGGGGTGCCTGATTGTCGCGATAGATCCGGGCAGCGTCGAAATCACGGTAATCCGATTCGTCATATCCGTTGGTAATGCTGATGTGTTTGGACTTGTCTATTTCAGGGAACGACGACTGAGAAAGCTGCGCCATCCGTTCGCCAACATGAAGGATGATATCCGCCTTCTTGAGCACTTTGCGTTCTGTCCGCCGCTCGAAATTGACTCGTGCTTTCGGGCGGGCCTTCTTCATGAAATTGTCCGACCAGGGATCGCGGAAATCGGCAATCCAGGGTATGCCTGACAGGCGCCTGAGCCAGAGTCCTACCAGATGATTGGTCTCTGGAGGGGACGTTGTTATAATCGCGTCGACCTGTTCTCTCTTGATCGCCTTTAGCCCCTTTGCTACGGCCATGGGTACCCAGCCGACATGTTCATCCGGCGTGTACAAATAATTGTGAGAGAAATGGCTCAATGGAGAAAAGATCATCTTCTTGACTATACTCTTGAGCGATAACCGGTCCAGACGTGACCAGGCATCTTCGGACGAAGCGCTCGTAGCCGGCCCTTGCACAGATGGGACATTGGGCTTTCGATACAGATTGTGAAAAAGTGCTTCTTCCCATCGCTTAGGCTCAACTGAATGCGCTCGATATACGACTGCGCCTTCCGGAAGTTCGGCAAGAAGTGTCTCGTCGATAATGTCGCGGGGATAGTTGGACACC
>PMBQ01000163.1 GCA_003152955.1 Candidatus Bathyarchaeota archaeon | reverse complement strand
GAGATCCGAGTAATTGCGTTCGAGTATCGAACAGGCGTATCCAAAGACCTCCAAATCCGACTAGCGGATATTCAACTCCATTGCGCGTCAGATCAATGCAAAGGTATTCGTTTCTTTGCACCTTTGAATGATCACATTTATCCAAAAGAGAAAGAGAACCAGTTTCTCTTCCTGAAGTATGTGTGCAAGAATTGTGAGAAGACTTCGAAGGTATATGCGCTCTTGTTCTCGTTGGTAGATAGGCAGAATGCGAATGTCAGCAAGATCGGTGAGTTACCAGCCTTTGGTTCACCAACCCCAACTCGTCTTCTCACAATCTTGAACGAGGAACGAGAGTATTACTTAAAGGGCCGTCGAGCGGAGAATCAGGGGATGGGGATTGCTGCCTTTGCCTACTATCGTCGAGTCGTGGAGAATCAGAAGAATAGTATCTTCGATGAAGTCATCAAGGTTGCCGAGAGCACTCGGGCTCCTACAGAATTTATCGAGTCGCTTCGATCTGCGAAAAATGAAGGACAATTCACCCGCGCTATTGAGTCACTGAAGGGAGGTATTCCTCAAGCGCTCCTTATCGATGGGCACAATCCTCTTGCTTTGCTTCACAATGCGTTGAGCGGCGGTCTCCACGCTCAAACCGATGAAGAATGCTTGGGATTGGCAAAAAGCATACGCATTGTTCTCACGGAGTTGGCCGAACGAATAGGTGAGATACTTAAGGATCAATCGGAGCTTAAGGCGGCAGTGTCAAGATTATTGACGAAGAAAACAGGAGACGATGCTGCCAAATGATGGTTTCGGCGCACACGCAGGCAAGCTACCACACTCAAATGATTTGGTGAGGCATAGTTAATGTTCGTGTTTGCACGACGAAAAGAGTTTGTTTACCGCCTCGCTCAACTGAAATGAAAAGTGTTGGCTGGTGCGTAGTTCGCGCACAACGTTCTGGTGCCATGCTGAGATAAGCTGCTGGCGCACCTAGTAGGTGATTGGACCTTGGATCTAACCAATCGGTGCCTATCCTGTCCTTGTAGGGGTCCCGCGGCTTGCCAGACCGCAGGGCGGCGGAAAAACGTCCGTTCGAAGTCAAGACAAACGTATCTTGCGATAGGTTGAAATGTGCCAACAGTACTGCGACTGTCTTTGCATCGAACGTAATGCAGGATTATCATCTCATTGAATGACCCGTCAGTTCCAATTGGCCCCTGAAGGTTGGGAAGATGGGATCTCTTTTTGACAAGGCTCAGATGATTCTGTTAGTTCTTTGGCGTGCGCCTATTTGAAACACCTGTACGTGGTGCACCCTGATTTGTTTGAGAGGATACTAACGCCTCGGGACCTTCCAAATGACGCCCTGTAACCTGTGCTGGCTCTCCACGGAATGAACAACAAGATGGGCCATTGTCTTGGATCCGTTGCGGTTAGTGTCTGGGCGTATTTCAAGAGTAGAACAGAGATCCAAGATCCGGAGCAGTATGCTACGCGCCACAGTTGATTGATGGACCTCCAACCATTTCTTGATCGCACGGTAACGTGAGCGCGATCTAGCTTCAAGGGGTTAAGGACCCTGTCCATAAGGACCAATAGGCAATTATGCGTTGTGCAGTATTTGGAGCGGGAATTTTGCGACCTCTTGGTAGGATCAACAACCGGAAACCCTGAAAAATGGACACGCCCGAAATGTTGCACCGAGATGAGGTTCTAAGAGCTATCCAACGGGCAATGTCGCGTGGAATAACGAACTACGATGACATCCTATCAGCGCTCGGTGGCGCAGATCCCACCTTGGTTAGGGATTTGTTTGATCAAATCGAATTGATGCAAAAAGGACCAGCCACCGCCAATCCGATGATCACAGGGCTAAAGGAGGCAAAACCGTCACACGCCAGACGACTGAGCGCAAACCTTCCTCTATCATTGCCAGCGCCGAATCCTATCGTAAGTCAATGGTGGTTCACCTTGGACACGGTGAGCAGCCTCGCTGAGCGGGTTTGGGATTATGGTAGGGGTCAATCAGTTGCTTTTCTCGGAACGCCGACAGTCGGGTACCATTACGCTCATTGCTTCAATGAGCCTTGCACAGTTCTGGACTCAGATCAACACGTGCTGGATGCGCTCGACCTGCCAGTCGTTGCGTCAAAGTACCTCTACGATGTGAATGATGAAATCCCAGCGGTCCAAAGGGCATGTCACGGAATCGTCTTGATCGATCCGCCATGGTACCCGCCATCAACTCACCTTTTTATCGCGCGTTCGCGACAGCTTATCGGAGATCACGGATTTATCTTTTGCGTCCTACCCTCTAGACTGACGAGGCCTGGGCTGATAAGTGAACGGTCGGAATTGTTGGAACAGATGCTTCGGCAGAGCTTTGAAGTGGTCTCTTTGGAATCGGAGTACGTTCAGTATCGAGTTCCAGCTTTCGAAGCAAAGGCTTATGATGACATCTCTGGATTCAAGGGTCGATGGTGGCGAAAGGGAGATCTCTTAGTCCTAAGAGTCCAGCCGGACTCCGTTGTTGACCCGACTCCATCGAAAAAGGAAGTCATTGAAGTTTTTGCTCGCAATCCGGCTACGCGGCGGTTCTTCCTCTCTCCGGATAAAGTGAATCCTGCCCTCCCGAGTTTCTTGGATCGTGACGTGGCATTCGAGAGAACCGTGAGCACGCGAAATGCTTCAACAAATGAAATCGCGATTTGGGGGTCAAACAAAAAGGGAGCGAAACTACAAGATGCCAACCTCGCTCGCAAGCTACTAAAGCTCTGGCAGGACGGCAATTCCAAAGAAAAGACAATTGAGGTCCTATCTAAGTCGTTAGGCACACGCAGCTTAGAAGTAGTCTCATCCTTTGATGCATCACTCGAAATATGGAAGGACGAGCCGGAACCTGCACGTCGCAGGAGTCCAGAACAACTTCAGACACTCAGGAATGAATTCCTTTCTGATCTTGCCGCACAACCATCTGGGAGAAAATACGCTTTTCAGTCGGACGGATTCCGAATCGATTTTCAACGCGATAGAGATCGGATTCTCTGGTCCCACTCGCTGGGCAGGCTTGCCGGCAAAACCCAACTTTTCCCAGTCAAGTCGGATGATCACCTTCGACGGCGCCTCGCGCACAGTATTGAAGTCATGCAGTTGGCATCAACAATAGCCACAGCGTTTGGCCTCGACAGAGACCTAACAGAAGCAGGTGCTTTAGCCCACGATATCGGTCATGCGCCTTTTGGCCATGCAGGTGAATTCGCCCTGAACCAGGCCCTCAATGATGTCGATACACGACTGGGCGGATTCAACCATTACGAACACGGTGTAGACGTTGTTCGCTGGTTGGAAGATGCATATCAATCTGCTGGGGCGGGGGCCTTTCCGGGGCTCAACCTCACCTTCGAGACA
>PMBQ01000218.1 GCA_003152955.1 Candidatus Bathyarchaeota archaeon | reverse complement strand
GCTACCTCACCTTCGAGTCAACGGAATGTATTTTCATACACACGTATTTCCTTGATGAGGAAAACCTGCTAGGCCAGCGTGCCCTCGCCAAACGAACCAAACACGAAGATTTCAGAAGCGATGTCTCATGCCATCTTGAAGGTCAAGCAGTGCGTATAGCCGACAAAGTGTCTTACTTGATCTCTGACCTCGAAGATGGAATTAGAATGGAGATCATAACACTCGAGGATTTGTTCCACTGCAAATTCTTCGAGCGACCACCGATCGACATCATACCCAGTCCAGGTGAGACTCTTTACGAGCGCTTCATATCCCAACGGCGAGCCATGCTGAAGGTACTTATGGAAGATGTACTTGACGCCACTGACCGTAGGCTTGCTGCCGTTAGCTCGTTGGGGGAAGTGCGAGAGAAGCACGAATACATCGTGAGCCACTCAAAGGAACTCGAAGTGGAGATCGGTGAAATATGGAGAAGGCTGCAAGTTGGCATCCTTCATAACCACTTCACTGTGAAGACAGAAAACGCGCGCGCTGCCAGAATAGTAAGGGATATCTTCCTCGTCTACTTGGTTGCGCCTCACCTTGTAGAAGAGCGATTTCAGAAAGCCCACAACAGGCTAGCGGATTCCGGCTACATCACTTGGTTTATTTCTAAGGTCGGGAGCGAGGTTGGCATTCCCAAAAAGCATTTGTCCAGATTTGCTTACGAACACACTATTGGCATGAAGCCTCAAGCCCAAGGAGACAACTGGATGATTCCTACGAGGAATATCATCCTAGCAAAAGACTATGTGTCTAGCTTGACAGATGCCCGGGCTGTTCTTGAACACCAAAAGCACATTGGAGCGGCCGGCGACTACTCCAACATGTGAGCTGAATCTGAACGCTTGGCAACCTCGGAATTGTATCTCAGAGCCTCATCCTTGGTAGGATACCGAACGTACCCATTTGGGGCTGGATGTCGTACGGTCACATTGTGTTTCAACCGGAGGTAAGTTGGTTGAAGAAGCCTTCAACTGAAGGGACCCTGAGCCTATTGGCTCAATTGTAATCGGGTTTACTGCGGAGGCCTACGGTATTCGAGACCGCGCGCGCTGCTCATAGGATGATGACTTGGCCACTATCAACCCACTGTGGGAACCAGGCTAGGCCCACAGGCAATATTACGTAGTTACGCTACGAATGCGTCATTGTCTTGCCGCGGCACATTCTAAGGAGACCGTAAATGACAGATGCAACGAATCTCACCCCATCCATTCTTGCCACAGGGATTCCAAATCCGAGACGGGACCCCAGGTTAATTTTCGTAGCCTATTCCTATCGTCTTTACGATAGGGCGGACTATAGAAAGGTCTACACTGAGCTTGAGAAAGCATTCAACGTGAAGTTTGTTTTTGCCGACGAGAAGATAACCAATCTTCATATTCTTTAGAAGATTGTAGATTTCATTCGCTCATCTCGATTCGGCATCTACGATATCTCCGGATGGAATCCAAACGTCACTCTCGAACTTGGGCTTGCGTTCGGACTTAATGAAAAAGCCTACATCGCTATTGATCCCTCAAAAACACCAATAGAGGAAGTGCCTGCCGACCTTAGGGGAATCGACAGAATTCAGTACAACTCATTCACTTCTTTAGGCGAAGGAATCAGCAGGCTCTTAGCCCAAGAAGTTCCCGTCCAGCCTACTCACGATGTGGAAAATCAACTAATTGTTCTACGTGCTCAGGCCAAGAAGTTAGTCGAACAGTCGGAAGGCCTTCGAGTCGTCGATATAGCTCAGCTTCTTGGAGTATCAGTAGATATGGCAAGAGTCGTCGTGGGTCCAATGATCGGCACCGATTTCGACGTACGAGGCAAGACTCGGGGCGCTCGCTATTACACCAAGGGTACAGAGGCGTTGTGATCCAATCAGCCCAAGGGCGGCAAAAGCGAACGCAAAACAACACAAACCACGACACTCGCTCAATTGGTATGTCCTATTGAAGTTTCTATCAGAATCCGTCATTCTTGTTCCATGCTGCGCTTGTTTGAAAAACCCGAGGATTGGGGAAATCAATCCCCAGCCTCCGGCCTAGGTAGCCGGAGGTCCTCATGAGGCATGGCCCGTTCTGACCTCTAGAAGCTCCTTTTTAGGTAGCTAACAATGGCTTGCTAACAGAATTGTCAACATAGTCCTCTCGCTGGGCTCGCCCGCAACACCTCGCATTAATAGCGCTGTCCTGACTTCGTCATAATGAGCATAGTTAAAAGAGTCTGTTCATGAGACGAGACAAACAACTCTGACAGCTCTAAAATTCAGGTCCCACTCACCAATATAGAGGATTGACTTTGCCGTAGTTGGTGTGCAATTTCAATGGTGTCACATGTTGCCACTCCACACCCATCATAGGGACCCCGATGATTCAGTGTCGCCAACAAAAGCTTTCCTCCATCGTGGATAAGCTCCGGGTGGGCATCTCGGAGATCAACCGAAGGTACAGAAGGGGACCTGATCTATATTTCTACCGCCGGGTATTCGAACTGCGAAGTCAGGCAGATAGCGTGGCATCCTTTCTAGGCCAGGATTACAACATTGAAATGCTATATGCGACTCTTGTGGCCTGGGACATGAACAGCCGTGCAGCCAAGATGAAGTATTTTGACGACTTCAAGGACAATCTGCTTTCAACAGTGAATGAGCTGCAAACATTTGAGAGACTTTTTATCAATGGTGGGGATATTCGATCAAATGCCTCGTTCAAGCAGCTTCGAAGCATCTACACGAGACTCTGCCTGATGAAGTCGCACAGTAAGTTAGTCTCAAACTCAAAGATGCTACACTTTTTGTTCCCCAACATTCTCACACCGATGGATAGGAGGAACTCGTTACATTTCTTCTATGGAAACCACGATGAGTCGATTGATAAGTACATCGAGATAGTCGACCTAACGTTTGAAATCTTATTGATGCCTGACGAATGGAGCGTCCATCTGGACACCGGATGGAACACGTCGATTCCGAAGATGATTGACAACGCGATACTTTTGATCGAGCAACATAGCCTCATTGAGGTGCAACCTGTGCAGCGGGAAATGTTAGCCGATGCAGGGCTTCGTTCAACATGATCGCTGCCCATGAGTGCGCGGTGGTCAAGCGGATCGTAGGAAGGGTTATATGTCGCTTTTTGATGCATATGTGTTCGTTGACTGGAGCTCGAGAAATGCGCCGGGGCCTCCACATCCAGCTCCGGATTCTGTCTGGGTTGCAGAGATGTGTCCACCCAACGAGGTGAAAGCATCGTACCATCGTACCAGGAGCGATGTCTACGCCCACCTGTTAGAAGTGCTTTCGAGTTATGTAAGAGCCAAACTTCGTGTGCTCGTTGGATTTGATTTCCCGTATGGTTATCCCGCCGGTTTCTGTCAATGCCTTTCTGCTGACAGCCTTCAGCAGCCTTGGCGAAGAACTTGGGAACATTTGAGCAACATGGTGGAAGACGATGACAGTAACAATAGCAATCGCTTTGAAATCGCTTCGAGAGTCAACCGTGAGGTTGGTGGGAACCGAGGGGGGCCTTTCTGGAATTGTCCCACAAATCAGGCAAGCAAATGGCTACGATCTCATGCCCCGACTTTTCCCTTCATTACCTTGACAGGAAGGAAACTTGAGAGGCTCCGGGTGACAGAGATGAGAATTCATGGAGTCCAAGAAGTCTGGAAACTCTATGGGCCGGGTTCTGTGGGAAGTCAAGCCTTAGTAGGAATACCTCGTGTCAAGTCCCTTCGAACCGCACTGCCGCTAGTCGAACATAGCAGGGTGTGGCCTTTCGAAACAGGTTTCTCGCCTCGTCCTTCGCTTCCAGTCGGACCGTTTATTTTGCACGCTGAAATGTGGCCAGGTATTGTCAATCAAGATGTCACTACTGTGATGATGGCCCAACCAAATCTCGTCCGTGATCAGGCCCAAGTGAGATGCATGTGTAATTGGGCGGCATCACTTGACCGGCAAGACGCTCTGGGTGAAAGCTTTGACACTCCCCACAATTTAACTGACTTAGAGCTCCAGCGATGCATTGAAGAGGAAGGCTGGATTCTCGGCTGCTGCTAGATCCAAGTTCTTGTCGATCGCCAAGTCAGTCGCTTTTGCATGATCAGCGACCGAACCTACGCTTTGATCTCTCAGGGCATACACATGAGCAAGAACCAGAATTATGGTCGAAGAATTACCGTTCTCATCAATCGTGGTAAGAAATTCTCCGGCCGTGCGATTCTAGAGTTCGAGTACACGGCGGAGTGTCAATATTGGTTTTCCAGTGTTGTCACTTTGGTGCAAGGCATGACTGCACTTGACAAGTTCTTCTATGGCGAAGCCGTGGACATAGTGCGTCGAAGCAAGCGCCAGGGTGGCATTTGGTGTGGCCAAATTCAAGAGATGATTGGATTCCTCCGCCAATTGCGCGACGCAATCAGGAAAGGTTATCTAGTCAGGGTGGAAGAGGAGGTCAGAGTTGACGACCTCAAGGGGTTTCTTGAACACGCTGAACAATACGCTCACCAAGGAAGGAAAGCCGAAGCATCAGTGATCGCTACTGCAGTCTTCGAGGATACAATGAAACGATTGGCGGCTCGCAACCAGCTAGACAAATCAGAGAATGCCGAATCTAGAATTAATGGACTCAAATCTGCTGGTGTCCTGTCGGCCCCAGAAGCCAAGAAGCTCAAATATTACGCAGGTCTTCGAAATGCCGCGCTTCACGCGTCATGGGAGGAGTTCGAGCTTGACGATGTCATCAACCTGATCAAGGGCATCCGTAAATTGACAGTGGATCACCTCGCTCCTCATACGCAGTTAGTTAGCGGCTGATTGATCGTTAATTATTGATCCTGCTGTTGACATGGCGCTGGCGATTCGCGGGGACCGAATTCTAAGCCTCTTGCCAACAGTGTGGCCAGCCGGGGGGACGAGAGCTTATTTTAATCCAAAGTGAGCATTCAAGGCCTCATTTAGCAAGCCTGACAAAGTGTTGCTAACAGAATTGCGGACAAATGCTTTTTGAGGACAAGCCGCGTCTTAAGCCCATGCATGGGCGGAACACCAATGCTGATGTCTCTCTTCTAGCTCTTCGACAAGAGTCTCGGCTCTCCCTACGCAAGCGCAGTCGATTGATTCCGAGTGACGTGAAGCAAGCCGTCTGAGCGCGTGACAAAGGCCCTTGCGTGATTTGTGAAGCACCCGACGAGCTGCAATTCGATCACGACTTGCCTTACTCGCGTGGCGGCACGAACATGACGCCCGACAATGTTCGCATTCTCTGCGCTCGTCACAATCTGCAGAAGTCAGACAAGATTAAAGGACCACACCTCCGGCAAGCTGTTCCACATCCTGCCTTCCCAGGGCAATTTGAAAGGACGATAATCAATGGCCCGGTCTCAATACCTTGCCAGCCTTGACGCTGAACAACGCGCTACACTTGAGCAGAAACTTTTGAGTCGGCAATCAAGGAAGTGTTTCATCTGTGACAAAACAATTGACTTCGTGCTTCAGAAGGGTCAAATCGACATTGACCACATTGATCCTTTGGTCGAAGATGGACTTGATGCGGAGAACAATTTCGCTCTGACCCACGCCTCCTGCAATCGAAGCAAAGGCGCAGCTAACTTGGCGATTGCGCGTAGGCTCGCCGAGTTCGATAGACTACA
>PMBQ01000125.1 GCA_003152955.1 Candidatus Bathyarchaeota archaeon | reverse complement strand
TTGAAGAAGGATAAATCATGAAAGGATGGGAGAGATTCTGACCCTCAACGAGTTGATCTCGTTATTTGCGACTTATCAGATAGTACAAGGCTGCAGAGACTAGGAATGAAACGAAGTAACTGAAATCAGCCCCTCCCATTAGTGGCGCAAGGGGACCAGTGAATCCAAAATAACCAATTGAGGGTATGAACGCGATCGAAATCAAGACTCCGATTAGGTAGCTGGCAATAGCTCGCCATGAAAAACCCGGTATCCGGCTCATATTTGAGAAGGATGTCCTTTTCAGCACAAAGAAATCGATCGCGATGATTCCAAGCCAAGGAGTGATCCAGTAATCTAGGAGCAGAAGGAACTGTTGGTAGAATCGTCCGAAGTCTGCCGCCCCATACACCGCTAAGAGAAGACCTGAACAACCTCCAAGAACGACGAGTATCCATCTCTTTGTCTTGATGTCAAGAACGAGAGCTGAAAGGGCGTTCGTGTAGATGTTTAACACGTTAGCAGCCACGCCGCCAAGTATTATGGCGACAACGATAGGTATGCCGAGTACTCCAAACGCGACGGGCAACGCAGAGATCGAGTTTGAAGCAGACGGCGCTATGATGGCGACGAAGGCGCCTAGAAGCTCAAGCCAAAAAGAGCCGATGAACGCTCCCAGAAAGGAGTTCAGTATTGAAGTTCTGTACGGGGTCTTTTCGGGAAGGTATCTTGAGTAGTCCGATCCATAAGGTGACCAACTCATTACATAAGAGAACGCTGCTGCAAGTGTAATCGCAAGTATAGCGAGACCGCTTCCGCCAACGGACTTCGGGGAATACGATGAAATAGCTGCATAATGCTGCACGACAATAATGAGACTGGCGAAAGTAAACAGACCGCCAAGAAGGATTGCCATGATCTTCTCGAAGCCATGGATTATGTCATACCCGAAGATCGCTAAGAGTACCTCAACGACAACGGTGAGAGCTGCGCCAACGATAAGCGGCATTGAAGGAAAGAGTGTCTGGAGAGCGAAGGTTCCGAGTATGACGTTTACCGTGAACCAGCCCACTGTACTTATCCAGTTCAGGGCGGCGAACAGGTAGTTGCCCTTTCTACCGAAGCTCCATCTTGAAATGAACATTTGGGGCAGTCCCATTTTCGGCCCCATGGCAACTGCTACGGCGAGGAAGAGACTACCAAGAATGTTGCCTACGAGAAGACCCAGGATCATAGATGGCAAGGGTACGCCCAAGCTTACGGGTAGGAATCCTAGAGCGTAGTCAGCAATCGTGAGATTCGATGCCAACCACAAAGTGAAGAGCTGGCTAGTCTTTCCGTGCCTTGCTTTCAGAGGTACATGCTCAATGCCAATTTTCTCCATTAAGAACCCTCCACTCGCATGAATTGCTGAAGGAAGCAGTTGTCTTACGTTTAAGATGGAGCTTACGACTTGCTCATGCGTTGATTCATCCAGAGCTTACTCGTAATTGCTGTGATAGTTAGACCCAAAACGTGAGCTGAAGAGCACAGGGGGCAGATTTCACCCAACAAAAGGACCTCGGTAAGGAAGAGCATCACTACGCCGATCACAGCAATAATTGACCAAGCGAATAGCAATTTCAGGTACGATTTGTTCTCAGCGGCGAGTACCCCGAGCAGTACTGCACCTAGAAACCATGCAAGTCCCAATGAGGCAACGGAGATTCCGCCAATTCTTGAGTATTGGCTTGTCAGCGCTGCGGAACAAGATATGTATGGCATGTTGATCGGGCAAACACCCTCAGGAACGACCATTTCATACCAGGTGAGATAGCCTGCGACGCCCACTCCCGCCAGAGCGAGAATGATTATTGCCAATTGGGGCCTAGATAATGACAATTGATCGTTTCAACCTGACGCTTGAGCAATGAGACCTGCTAGCGTATCGTAGGTTTGTTCGCCTTGAAGTGTAGTAATAACTGAACCGTCCTTTCCTATGATGAAGAAAGTTGGTGTAGCATTGACCCCGTAGGTGTTCATGACTGATCCTGAAGAATCATACAAATAGGTCCAGCTTGACCCATAGTCATGAATGAACTTCGCAGTGTCACTTGCCGTAGCGCCTTGCCACGGACCAGCTACAGATATGAGCACAACATTTTGAGAACCAAACTGCTTGTAGAGACTTTCAAGGGTCGGCTCGTTGTTCTGACAGTGCGGACACCAAGGTTCCATGAATTCCAGTAGAACAACTTTCCCGCGAAAAGACGATAACGAGACCTGCTGCCCAGTCGGACCGTTCGCTCCTATAACCGGCAGAGTGAAATCCGGAGCGCCAGATTTGTTTGAAGTCACAGTTGAGACCAGGCTCGTTTGAGGCAGGCTGGTTACGTGCGAAGGTTGAGAGAAAGAATAGGCCGCCCAAACCGCTAGTATCAAAATCACCGGAATAGCAACTTTTTCACCCAAGCTGAGTCCCCTTCCTCGCCCCGAGCCTGATCTCTTTCCATTCTTTTCTCCGGATCGAGAAGTCATACGAGAAATAACCTCTGAAGGAAGTAGCGCCGCTCAGAGCCGTAGATTAACTTATCTTCGAACATTTGACAGGAGGTCCACTTGGTTGGGCTCCAAATCGACTATAGAACTCCTGTGGGACGATCTGAAATTCTAAACGCGTTTCAGCAAGTCTCTGAGTGCCCTGCGCCCGAACACCTGCGCATACGTTTCTAAGATACCGAGCAATTTCTCGTCCCATTCTTTGTGGGATTCCTTGACCTTTTTCGATATTCTTTTCTGGACCTGTCTGCCGCGTTGGGTAAGCTCATAATACACTCTCCCTTTTGATGCATCTTTTTTGGATCTTATGATGCCTTTTCGTTC
>PMBQ01000164.1 GCA_003152955.1 Candidatus Bathyarchaeota archaeon | reverse complement strand
GACAAGGACCAAGAGAAACCCCACAATAACCAGTAACAATCCGGCGTTCGTTAGAAACGAGTCGGCCAAACTTTCTCCGCCAACAGAGAATCCGAGATTTCTCGCACTTTAACTCTTCGAGAATTTTTCCAACTTCGCGCATTCGCTGAAGTCGTAATAGTTTATAAGCCCCGTAGCGGCTACCTCGGAAAGCTCTTCACCAGAAGTGAAAATATCGTGGACCTCGGACCCAGATTTCAGAGTTCAGATAGTTGTAGTGGACTGAATAGCCCACGAGAGTTTCTTTTCCTCAAGAGGGGTCCTTAGGTTTTGGAAGTCAAAATCATCGAAGAAAAGGATAACATTCTTCGTTTTCTCCTGTCGGGAACCAACCATACATACGCAAACGCTCTGCGCAGAGCAATGATTGCGGAGGTCCCCGCCATGGCAATTGAGGACGTTATCATGATCGAGAACACCTCCGTACTTTACGATGAAGTCGTGGCACACAGGTTGGGGCTGATCCCCTTGAAGACGGACTTGGACGCATACGTTCTCCCAGAAGAATGTGACTGCAAGAGTGAATTGGGTTGCAGCAAGTGCAGAGCTTCCTTCACACTCGAGGCTGAGGCTACCAGCGAACCAGTAATGGTGTACTCGTCTGATCTCAAACCTGAAACGGAAGTCATACCCGCAAGCGGCAATATCCCAATCGTCAAGCTCGGCCCCGCACAGAAGCTGCGCCTCGAACTTTACGCAAGACTCGGGCGAGGCATAGAGCATGCAAAGTGGCAGCCTGTCTGCGCCTGTGCATACAAGTATCTCCCAAAGGTCACTTTGAACGCAGACAATCTCGCGAATCCTGAAGAAGTCATCAGAGTCTGCCCAACTAAGGTATATGTCCATGATCCGGAAAAAAAGATCGTAGTTCGCGATGAGCTGGTCTGCACACTCTGCATGAGCTGCGTCGAGGCGGCAGTGCCTGTAGACTCGAAGAAGTCTTTTCCGGTTAAGGTGGAAGGAGACGAATCCGCTTTCCTGTTCTACGTTGAATCTACCGGGGCTCTTCCTCCAAGAAGGGTAGTAATCGAGGCGGCAAAGGTACTTGAAAAGAAAGCTACTTCGCTTAATGACTTCGTTAGAAAGGGGCTCGAGTAGGAGAGGTAGCAAATGCGCAGAATGATAACGAACCCAGAATTGTTGGAGACAGTCCGATTCCTGAAGGTCAAGGCGAGAGAAGATAAGTCGAGAATTTGGAAAGTTGCGGCAGAACAACTCTCAAACCCTAGGGGAAGAAGAGCGGTTCTTGACCTGAACCACATATCTCGCGCTTCGTCTGCAGATTCAGTTGTTCTTGTTCCAGGGAAGGTGCTTGGAGATGGCGTGCTCCAGCATCCGGTTGTAATCGGCGCCTTCCACTTTTCAGCAACTGCAAAGGCAAAGATAGAAGAAGCAGGCGGCAAATGTATCACAATTACTGACTTAGTTAGCAAATATCCGAAGGGCTCCAAAGTTCAGATTCTAAGGTGAGAATAATGTCAAAAGAACCCCTAGTACTAGATGCCAAGAATCAGATTCTCGGGCGTTTAGCGAGTTACATCGCAAAACGTGCGCTAAGTGGCGACATGGTGATTGTGCTAAATGCAGAAAAAATTGTGATCTCGGGTCGGCGAAAGAACATCGTCGAGGAAGCGAAGCGAAGACTCCAGACTAGAACTCTTGGAACACAGACGAACGCACCTATGCATCAAAGACGCCCAGACCTCTACTTCCGACGAGTAGTGAGGGGTATGTTGCCTTGGAAGAAAGCGAAAGGAAGGGCGGCGTTCCATAGAGTCCATGTCTTCATGGGTGTTCCGGAAGAATTCTCCGGGAAGACCGTGATTAAGGTTCCCGGAGCCGATGCGGAAAAGTTGAGTGTGCCTTATGTTACTTTAGCGGACCTAGCAACGGAGATGTGGGGACAAGCATGAGTGAGCCAGTCGAGAAAGTAGAGAAGATCGAGAAACCTGAAAAGGCTGAGAAAGTAGAGAAGAAGCGGATCCTGTTGGTGACTGGAAAGAGGAAGACTGCCATCGCCCGCGCAATTGTTAGAACCGGCTCCGGCGTTATCACCGTGAATGGTATTCCGCTCCAGACCTTCACTCCTGAGATAGCACGAATCAAGATTACAGAGGCTCTTGTGCTCTCTGGCGAGCGCTGGAAAGCGCTCGACTTCAATGTGAAAGTCAGCGGCGGAGGTTTCATGGGTCAGGCGGAAGCTGCCCGAATGGCGGTCGCAAAAGGGCTAGTGACTTGGACGCGGAGTTCAGAGTTAAGAAAGACGATGACCAATTACGATCGGACAATGCTCGCCGGAGACCCGCGCAGAAAAGAACCCAAAAAGTTCGGTGGACCTGGAGCTAGGCGACGCGAACAGAAGTCATACAGGTAATTGGGAGAGCGAAATCATGATAATTCCAGTGAGATGCTTCACATGCGGAAAACTCGTTGCAGATCGTTGGGAAGAATACGCTAGAAGGGTCAAATCAGGAGAGAGGCCCAAGAAAGTCCTTGATGACTTGGGCATGAACAGATACTGCTGTCGCCGCATGTTCATCTCACATGTGGATGTTATAGACGACCTACTCCGATATTCCCAAGTCACGGCAAAGCGACGCGCCCAATTCGAATAAGTCAGGATGGTATCTGAATGTCAGAAATCGAAGAAAAAGAAGGAATGCCAAAGTCAGAGGATCTACTGCTCTCACTAGAAGACTTACTCGCCGCTGGCCTACACATCGGCACTCGAATCAAGACCGGTGACATGGAACCCTACATTTACCGCGTGAGACCTGACGGACTGTTCATTCTTAACATCGGAAAAACCGATGAGAAAGTACGTCTTGCAGCTCGTTTCATAGCGCGTTTCGAAATGGACCGCACCCTGATAATCTCATCCAGGCTCTATGGAAAAACGCCTGTGGAGAAGTTCTGTGACGTGACGAAGACCGTCCCAATCGTCGGTCGTTTCATGCCAGGACTGATCTCGAACCCACTCCAACCTAACCACGCTGACCCCCAGGTCATAATGGTGACCGATCCACGAGCTGATTGGCAGGCAATCAAAGAAGCATCGACTGCCGGCGTTCCAGTCATTGCTCTTTGTGACACTGACAACGTGTTCAGCGGAGTTGACCTCGCGATTCCAGTGAACAACAAGGGTCGCCGTGCATTGGCCATGGTCTACTGGCTCCTTGCCCGTCAGGTCTTGAGGGAGAGAGGAGAGCTTCCACAGGATGAGACAATCACCGCTACAGTTGACGACTTCGAAACCAAG
Source organism: Candidatus Bathyarchaeota archaeon (assembly GCA_003152955.1). The sequence goes on along the minus strand of PMBQ01000164.1, from coordinate 4,271 downwards.
TTGGCAGCTATCGCCCCAAGAGCGGGCGGCGAGCTTTGAAAATTCGGAAGCCCGCAGTAGCAGATGCATTCTACGCTGGAACGAAATCAGAACTCACTGAACAAATCGCTGGATGCTTCACGCACAAGTTCGGACCTGGACACATTCCGAAAGCCGTGGAGCACGGCCCGCGAAAGATTCTCGGAATTGTCTCACCCCACGCTGGGTACATGTATTCGGGGCCAGTTGCCGCAAACGGGTACAACAGAATCGCTTCAGACGGACTGCCCGATGTCTTTGTGATACTAGGCCCAAACCACACTGGGTACGGTAGTGGAGTCTCAATTGTAACGGAAGGCAGCTGGGAGACACCACTGGGCGTCACCCCTATTCACAGCACCCTCGCCAAAGAGATCCAAAAGGCCAGCGGCATCATTGACATCGATGAAGAAGCCCATGCATTTGAGCACTCTATAGAAGTGCAGTTACCCTTCATCCAGTATCTATTCAAAGATGCGGCCAAATTCATTCCAATCTGCATGATGATGCAGGATCTACGGACGAGCCGCGACATTGCAAAAACCATCGTGGAGCAGTTGAAGGAGACGGATTTTCTCATTGTCGCTTCCAGCGATTTCACGCATTATGAACCCCAGGATGCAGCCATGAGGAAAGACGAGATGGCAATTGACGCCATCACGAGACTCGATGACACCAAATTGAACGAACTCTGTGAGAGTAACAAGGTTACAGCATGTGGGTACGGACCTATTACAACTCTCATTGCAACGGCAAACCTTCTCGGTGGGGTCAGAGCGAAACTCCTCGCACACAAGACGAGCGGTGACATCACAGGTGACAAAAGCTCAGTCGTCGGATACGCATCACTAGTCTTCTTACGTGAATAGAGGCGCGCATACGCCTGAGGCGTAATTTGTTGATTAGGAAATCTTCGTTGAAGACCCTCCACAGTCTCCGTTTGTCTTTTCTAGTAGCTTGATAGAAGTCAGGCGAGGGCTCGAATTTTGGGAATGGGGCATGGATTCGGGAAAGTCATACTGTTCAACGAACACTTTGTTGTTTATGGTATTCCTTCGATAGCCTCGGGAATTGGAGCGAAGACTGCCGCGCTCGTTGAGAGACGTGTAGGGTCAGGTGTTGAGCTCAAAGACGACAGACCTGAAACTAAGGGGTACAAAGCTGAGAAGTTAAGCCAGCAGAAGGAATCCTTGGATAGAATGCTCAAGATCATGAACATTGACACTGACCGTAACGCTTTCAGGATTAAGTTAGGCGGTGATCTGATCGCCGCAAGCGGCGTGGGAGCAAGCGCCGCCTCTTGCGCCGCAATCGCTCGAGCATTCTCCGATGAACTCGGCCTCAACTATTCCGATGAAAAGGTCAACGAAATAGCGTNNGGCAACCCTTCAGGCATCGACAACACAGCCGCAACATTCGGAGGCCTGATTTGGTATAAGCGAGATGGTTCCTCACAGTTGATGGAACGCATGAGACTCCGGAAGCCCGTGGAGATCGTGATGGGAAACACGGGTATCGTGGCTGACACAAAGGCGGTAGTTGGCGGGGTGAAGGAGCGAAAAGGCAAGGAGCCTGAGAAGTATGAGCGGCTCTTCATGAACGCTGAGAAGCTTGTTCATGATGCTAGGAAGCAACTCGAGGAGTTCAATCTGGAAAGACTGGGCTCCCGGATGAATGAGAATCATGCCCTTCTTCAGCAGATAGGCGTCTCATGCCCCGAGCTAGATGCGCTCGTGGACTTGGCGCGTGCGAGCGGAGCAATCGGAGCAAAGATGACCGGGACAGGAAAAGGAGGGTACATGGTAGCCCTGACCCCGGGGGAGGATCTTCAAGAGCGCGTCGCGAATGCGATTGAGCGGAAGGGTTTTCAAGCAATGCGCACCACGATCGGAGCCTAGAACGACTCCAACTCATCTTTCTTGGTGAATTAGAATGGAGTTAGCAGATTTTGTCAAGTTGCTCGAAGAGAGAAACCTGCTGACCAGAATCAGCAGACCTGTGGATACGAAATATGAAGTTTCAACTCTAATGAAAATGCTCGATGGTCGAGCCCTACTTTTCGACCACGTCAAGGGGTTCACTATGCCGATAGTCGCGAACATTTGCTCAACCCGAGACCTGGTCGCCTTGGGACTTGGAACTCGTAGAGAGGAACTAATTGCGAAACTGACCGATGCAGTCGACCATCCAAAGAAAGCGGAAGTCATCGAGGCTGAGGGCTACGAAGACATCGGCGCTGATCTTGGAAAGCTACCGATCCTGACTCACTACCCAAAGGACGGTGGTCCGTACATCTCGTCCGGAGTGGTTGCCTGCAATGATGAGGAGTACGGTGTCAACCTCTCCTACCATCGAGCGCAAGTTCTGGGAAAAGATACTCTTGTTCTCCGAATCTTGGAGAGGCACTTTGACAGTTACATCAAGCGAGGACTGAAGGATTTCGCAATTTGCATTTCGTCCCCTGTGCAGGTCCTTGTTAGTGCGGCCATGTCTGTGGACATGGGGGTTAGCGAAATCGACATCGCCAATGCATTAGACGAAACGTCGCTCCTGCGACTTGACGGACATTTGGTTCCACCATCAGACATCGTAATCGTGGCCGAGTTGACTGGTGAGATGCGTGATGAGGGGCCATTTCTTGATCTGACTGAAACCTTCGATATTGTCCGGAAACAGAGAGTCGCCAGGGTGAAGAAGATCTACGTAAGGAAGGGCGCAATGTATCACGCCCTGTTGCCAGGCGCGCTTGAACACAGGGTTCTGATGGGTATGCCTAGGGAGCCAACAATCTATCGAGAGGTCGCGAAGGTTTGTGATGTCAAAGACGTTCTGGTGACGTCTGGCGGATGTTCCTGGCTCCATGGTGCGGTTAGCATACATAAGAAGAATCCAGACGACGGTCGGAAAGCCATCGAGGCCGCCTTCAAGGGCCACAAGTCCATGAAACATGTCTTCGTTGTGGACGACGACATAGACATACATGACCCGAACGAAATCGAATGGGCAATGGCTAGGGNNGGGATCGTCGCTCGATCCATCATCGGACATGGACACGCAGATGACCTGCAAGGTTGGATTCGACCTAACTATTCCAGAAGGTAGTAAGAAGGAGTTCAAACGACCCACCATTCCGATGAAGCTGAACGTGGGCGATTATCTTACACGAAAATAGGTTGGAGCTGAATAGAACACTGTACCTGACAAATTCTGAGGAACGAATTCTATCCGGCGAGAACGGCGAAGTCATGGAGCGAATGTTTCGTTTACTCGTTAGCCTCGGCGATATCTACGGCGCGGACAGAATGATCCCTGCCGGCTCAGCCCAAGTAGCCGGAGTCTCGTACAAATCAATAGGCGACCCAGGTGTCGAGTTCCTGGAAGACTACGCAAGCAAGGGCGCCAAGGTGAAGATCGTCACCTTTCTGAACCCAGCGGGGATGGACATTGAAGACTGGCAAGAACTACACATCCCAGCAGGCTTCGCGGAAAAACAACTGCGCATAATTGATGCATTCAAGAAGATGGGCATAGTCGTGAGCGCTACCTGCACACCGTACCTCGCAGGAAACCTACCGAGATTCCGAGAGCACATCGCCTGGTCCGAATCCTCAGCAATATCCTTCTCAAACTCAGTGATAGGGGCAAGAACGAACAGAGAGGGAGGACCCTCAGCCCTTGCAGCCGCACTATGCGGTGTCACTCCCAACTATGGCCTCCACTTGGACGAGAACAGAAAACCCGAGATCTGCGTTGAAGTCAATGCCAAATTGGATGATAACGCGGACTTTGGAGCGTTAGGCTACGTAGTCGGGAAACAAGTAAAGAATAGAATACCGTACTTCACAGGAATCAAAGACGCTGACACCGATCAATTGAAAGCATTAGGCGCCGCGATGGCAGCTTCGGGCGCTGTCGCACTCTACTACATCGATGGCTTGACCCCTGAGGCCAATACGATGGAAACCAAAGGACTGGAAAAACTGTCGGTAAGCGACAAAGACTTGAACGACACATTCTCGAAGCTTTCAACTGGAAATGAGCCCGACATTGTGATTCTAGGCTGTCCGCACTCCTCGCTTAAGGAAATAATGACGATCTCAAGGAAGTTGGAGGGAAAGAAGTTGAAGAAGCCGCTCTGGGTCTGCACGTCAAGAATGGTCAAAGAAGCCGCAAACCGCATGGGCTTCACGCAAATTATCGAAACTGCAGGAGGCAGAATCCTCGCGGACACTTGCATGGTAGTCTCCCCGATC
>PMBQ01000038.1 GCA_003152955.1 Candidatus Bathyarchaeota archaeon | reverse complement strand
CAGATGATCAATGATAAAAAGGCATCCTTTATCGCATTGGGAGACCGCCACTCTGTAACCAAAGTCGGGGTCGGTAACCGAATCTGGTATTCGGGTACCCCGGAGGTCACGGATTTTGGCGAAGACAAATCTGGATACGCCAGTGTAATTGAATTAGAGGGCGATAACGTAATAACGAAGCCCGTTCAGGTTGGCCAGTGGAAGTTTATAGACAAAGATCGTATAGATATTAATTCAACCGAGGATATCGAGACGTTGCGAAAGATGGTAGAAAATCTAGACCAAAAGGAGAGGACTGTCATTAAGCTGAACCTAGTCGGTTCCATATCACTATCCCAAGAAGCAATTCTCCGACAGACGGTTGATACAATTAGTGAGGTTTTCGCATCGTTCCAATTAAGGNNTACAATTGAGCGGTTGAGAGAAAAGACGGCTGGAGAGGGTCCCGAAAAACTGGCCGCTCGCGACGCACTTATGCTAGTTGTGCGGCTGAAAGCAGGTGCGGGATGAAGTACATACGCTTACGAATCGCCAACTACCGTGCAGTCTCCGAGGCCAAAATACAGTTCGGTGAAAACGGCATCACCCTCGTGCGGGGTCCGAACGAGGTCGGTAAGACAAGTCTTGGTGAGTCAATTAGACTTCTGTTTGAATACCCCGACAACAGCAAACACAGCGATATCATTGCCATCATTCCAGTTCACGTCGATGCAGGTCCCGAGATCGAGTTAGAGGCAGAGAGCGGTGCCTACCGGTTCATCTATACTAAACGCTTCCATAAAAAACCTGAGACCACACTTAACATTCTAAAGCCAAAGCCTGAAAACCTTACAGGCAGGCTGGCCCATGAACGAGCTAATGCAATACTGCGAGAAACCTTGGATGTCAACCTCTGGAAAGCGCTGAGCATAAGCCAGGGAACAGAGATTAATCAGCCGAAACTCGTTGGGCAAACTTGGCTTTCCGCCGCGCTGGATAGAGAAGCTGGCGGACATTCATCTGACCAACATGCCGAAAACCTCTTTGATGCTGTTAAAAAGGAATACCTGCTCTATCTTACTGAGAACGGAGCAGAGAGGAAAGATGTAACTGAAGTTCATAATGCACCAGCAGGTTACCAAGCAGATATTCAACGAAATGAACAAGCAATTCGCGACTTGGACCATGATGTCGATCATGCCGCTGGTCTTAGAAAAGAGATAGTTCAACTTAGACGGACCGAGCAGGGCATTGTCGCTGAGGCTGAAAAGCGTACGGTCAAACTGAAGGAGATAACTGAATTAAATCAACAACTATTTAACGCGCGTCTTAAACTTGAAGCGGCGAAGGTATCAGAAAAGGCGGCACTAGCGGAAAAAGACAATAGGGCAAGGCTCGTTAGCGAAGTGGTTGATATGACCAAAACTGCCACCAAAATGAGTGAATCTGCAGCATCAAACCTTGCGTCACTCAATCAGGCTAAAGAGGAGTTGGAGAAAGCCCAAAAGGCCTATTCTGACGCCACCAACAAGCGGAAGGAAATCATCGAGTTGACCGATTTGCGGCGGCGCGACTATGCGTACCACCGGGATAAAATGGATCTTGATCTTTTGCTGGAACGTAAAAATCGGATAGATCAAGCAAGGGAAGACGCTGCTAAGTCGAAGGCAATCTTGGCAACGAACAAGGTTGACGAAGAGGCCATGACATCCATTAATGCTGCTCAAATATCTGTTACAAGCGCCGAGGCGAGACTGGAATCCAAGGCACCCGTCGTCCTGATTCGAGGATTGGTCAAAAGCGCATTGACTAAAGACGGTGCCCCCATCAAGTTAGAAAAGGGGGAAGAGCAATCTTACCCTGTGCCAGATACTGTCAAGTTCTCAGTACCAGGCAAACTTGAGATGGAGATAACCGCTGGTTCCAGCATCGATACTCTTGCAAAAAAGGTGGATGAAACAAGATCAAAACTACAAGACCTTTGTACTTCGGTCGGGATAGCTGGTCCAGATAAAGCCCACGAGGCTTTTGAAGAAAGGCTGAAGGCTTCTAGGCAAATCGAGAATTTAAAGCAAGTTGAGAAAGAGAACCTTCGCGACCTTTCCTATGACAAATTGTCAGAACTAATCTTGGGATTACAGAAGAGTGTGCCTTCTTACTTACCTGGGCGAGTAGCATCACCCAAAATATCTCCTAACCTAGATTCCGCAAAAACCAAGATGGAAGAAACGGACAAAGCTAGGGCTCGTGCAGAAGAAGAATGGAAAGATGCAGAATCTGTCCAGAACAAAGTAAATAAGATGTACGAGGGCAGGAACGGTCGATATATAGAAGCACGAACACGGTGGCAGCATCAAACCGAAGATGCAACGAGGATGGCAAAGACGCTTGAAAGGGAACGGGCCAATACACCCGACGACATAATCATTGAAACGCTAAATAACTCCGTGACCGCGGTAGAAAAAGACCAGATTAGCGTCAAAGATACCGAATCATCACTTAAAACTCTCAATCCTGAGCAGGAATTCGAGCTTGACAAAACTGCTAAAGAATCCTTGGATAGAATACAGCGTCGATTGAAAGATGCCGACAGAGAATTGATAGAGGTAAGTACCCGCCTGAAGATCAATGGTCAGGACGGGCTACATGATAAATTGAATGTTATGCAGACGATGTTCGAGCGTGCTATGTTCAAGGATGCATCGCTAAGAAAGCGGGTTGCAGCCGCGAAACTACTATACGAGACAATGAGACAGGAACGTGACAACGCACGCCATGCTTATGTCGCTCCGCTAAAGGAAAGAATTGAGGCTCTAGGGCGTTTGGTTTTCGATGAGACCTTGCATGTGGAAGTGAGTGACAACCTACAAATTGTTAGCCGCACTTTGCAGGATGCCACGGTCGACTTCGACTCTTTGAGCGGGGGAGCCAAAGAGCAGCTTTCACTCATCTTACGTCTGGCCTGCGCGATGAT
>PMBQ01000235.1 GCA_003152955.1 Candidatus Bathyarchaeota archaeon | reverse complement strand
ACGTTGCTCAGAATGTAACGGTACAGGAGCGAAACCGGGGACATCACCAAAGAAATGCCCAGCGTGCGAAGGCAGCGGTCAGATCCAACATGTGCAAGTTTCGGGTTTCATGCACTTCGCACGGATAGAGCCATGCCGCAAATGCCGAGGGCGCGGCGTAATAATCGACAAACCCTGCCCAACCTGCAGTGGAACAGGTATTGTTGAACGCCGCAGGCGAATCAGTCTGAAAATACCCCCCGGCGTAGATACAGGATCACAGCTCATCCTACGTGGGGAAGGAGATGCACCGGACGGAAGTGGTCAGCGAGGAGATCTTTACGTAGGGCTCCGTGTCAGACCACATGAGGTTTTCACACGGGAAGGCAACGATCTGATTTGCCGCGTTAACGTAAACTTCTCGAAGGCTGCCCTAGGCGGTGAGGTGGAAGTCCCAACACTCGATGGGCCCGCAAGGATTATGGTCCCGCCGGGAACGCAAAGCCAGGCAACTTTCAGACTCAGAAAGAAAGGCATGCCTGCAATTCGTGAAAACGGACGAGGCGATGAGCTTGTACTTGTGCAAGTGAGAACCCCAACGAAGCTGACATCTCGACAGAAGGAACTATTCGAGCAGCTTGCACGTGAAGGAGCTTAGTTCCAGTTTCGAGCGAATTCAATCACGAATTAGTGTCATAAGCTGGTCGTGAATGCGCTCCCCACCTGCAATAAGAGATCGCGTGAAACCTTCCCAACTTTCCCAGATCGAGTTTGTCAATAGCCCACCTGCTTCTTGAACAATCATGCATCCTGCCGCGGTCTCATAGATCGGAGCCTTGCGATACACCGTGACTAGACCATCGAATTTGCCTGAGGCAACTGAGCAGAGATTGAGCGCGACTGCACCAGGAGCTCTCAGGCTTCGTGTGAAGCGGTAGATACGCTTGGCCAAGAGTAATGGATCGGGTATTGAGGGTTCTGGGTTCCACCATTCAAAAACCAGAGATGAATTTCGAAGCGATCGCGCGCTCGAAACATGAATTCGGTCGCCATTCAGACAGGCGCCGCGACCTCTAATCGCTGTAAACATTTCATCTAATGTTGGGTTGTAGATTACTCCTAAAATCGTCTTGCGGTCGATCAGTACTCCTATAGACACAGCGAAGTGTGGAATTCCTTTCACATAATTGAAAGTCCCATCAAGTGGGTCCACCGCCCACACAACCTTTCGTGAGCCATAATTGAGTACCCCCGCTTCTTCCGAGATGACGGAGCATTTGATTCGACTTTTCCTGATTTTGTCGAGGATGAGCTTCTCCGCTTCCAGATCAGCGTTCGTTACGATACTCCCCGGATAATCGAATTTCCGCCGAACCGAAATTCTCTCGCTACGAAATAGCTTTAGGAGCTTTTTTCCAGCGACTTCGGTTGCATCTTCGGCGACTTCAAGCAGTTTCCTTTCTAGCTCCAAGTCCAACGCCTCTTGTTTGTGATGAGTCTAGGCCGCCTGCAGTCCGTCAACCAACGCGGCCTGGCCGCGGCTAAGCCATACCTTCAGGATATCTGTATTGAGAACTACTACACCCAGCACAACAAATAGGATGCCAATGGCTGCAACCACACCACTGTCGATACGCAGATAATAGTGTAAGACCGCTGCGCTCAGGGACGCAGCGAGCAGGATTGATCCCAAGGTCGTAAGGAATAGTCCGAGTAGTTTGCGCGTTCGCATGCTGAGCCTCTCAAACAACCTCACAGAAGCCGTGGTAACTTCTTAAGCATCTTTTATCTCCAAACCGCGACCCGATGTTGCACAACCATCTCCCGCCAAACAGAATCCCATCCTCAGACGCTTGAGTGGTCGAAACAAAAAAGAGACTGAGATGTGCATTTTTATGCCGCACGGCCACGCTTAGTGGCCTCTACGTTCATTGCTCGGAAAATGTTGATGGGATAGTGTGAGAGCTGGGGTTCATTGTTCTAACCGATTTCGACGGCACGATGGTTACTATTGATACTGCCGAATATCTTCTGGACAAGTTCGCTGATAAGAACTGGCGAATCATCGATGAACAACTAGAGAAGGGAGAAGTAACTTTCGAAGAATCCCTCGAAAGAGAATTCGCGATGCTGAAGGATCAGGAGAAGACAATGCTCGATGCGCTCGAGCCTGCGACTCGCTTCAGGCCCAATTTCGACAAACTGATTGAATACTGCAAGGAGCAGCGTTTTCCACTCGTTGTAGTAAGCGGTGGTTTGGATTTCTCAATAAGACACTTCCTAGCACAGAAGGGCTGGCTCAACGAAGTGGAAATCTATGCGCCGAAGTCAAAATGCACAGACAATGGCGTCACTCTATCTTTTCCGAGACGTTTCGACCCTATTTCGACCAATTTCAAAGACGATTTGGTCACGTACCATAGAAAGCAGGGCAAGAGAGTGGTCTACATAGGTAACGGTCTGGGCGACTACCCTCCGGCAAAAGCCGCTGACTTGACTTTTGCCATCAAAGGCTCCAGATTGGTTGACTTGTGCAAAAGTGGCGGTGTCGCGTGCATAGAGATAACTGATTTCCAGGAAGTTGTAGATTCACTCAGAGCCTCGGTTGGTTGACTGCGGAAGACTGGGACACACTCTCCGATTTCGCTTTATCACAATATCAACTGAAGTCTAACCGTCGCCAGACATGGATCACGAAGAAGAGTACTGGGGGACAGCTAGAAGAACCCCGAGGAACATCTGGCGACAGATTCGGAAGCTGAGAATCTGCCGGTCCAATGGAGTAGGTTCTTTACGGTATGATCTATTATCCTAACACGTGACGCGTCAGATGATCCACGAAGATGTCTTGAAGACCGTTGAAGACGTCCAGATTAGGCAGATGAGAGGAGGAACCATCGTCACCCACGCTGCTTTGACAGCGCTTCGGTCTGCAGCCCTCAAGTCAAAAGCCGCCTCTCCTCAAGAATTCTTCAAGGAGCTTGAAGAGAACAGTCGATATCTTACCAAGATACGCGCTGCATCCATTCCCTTGGCCAATGGTTTCCGACAGGTTGTGTCTGAGGCGAAGGAGGCTTTGGAAAGCGGTTCGGATGTCGAGTTCATGAAGCAGAATGTCTCGAGGACCACGAGTGGATTCGAGATGAAATTGGAAGAGTCGATCAAAGAGATTGCCGAGATAGGAGCCCGAAGGTTGAAGTTTGGTGATGTGATAATGACTCATAGTTACAGTAGTTCAGTGATAGCCATCTTGAAGAAGGCACAATTGCAGGGCAAGCGGTTGAAGGTATTTGTGACCGAAACACGCCCGGAGCTCGAGGGTCGTGATGTTGCACGCGAACTTGCTGCGGAAGGAATCGACACAACGCTCATCATAGATTCCGCAGTCTCGCACTTCATTGAGAAGTCAGACAAAGTTCTGGTGGGCGCAGAGGCAGTTGCTGCTAACGGCGCAATCGTGAACAAGATCGGCACCGCTACCATCGCAGCTGTCGCTCACGGAGCACGAGTCCGAGTTTACGCAGCCGCCAGCACATACAAATTCAGCCCTGAAACTATGCTCGGAGAGTTGATCGAAATCGAAGAACGGGATCCATCATACGTCTTGGACGATAAGGAGATGCTGAAGTCATCGAACATTACTGTTAGAAATCCGGCATTCGACGTCACCTCTCCGCAAGACATTGATCTAATTGTTACGGAACGTGGTGTCATTCCGCCCCAGGCCGCCATAATGATTGTTCGTGATCAGAATCTTCGCACAGCCTTTGCATCTTGACACTCTGAATCTGTGTCAAACAAGTTTTATGTGACCTGGAACAGGCGTTCTGCGAGAGGTTGCCCTCTTGAAGATAATCGGTGGTTCATCATCAGACGCTCTCGCTGCAAAGGTAGCGCGCGAACTCGGCATGAAATCCTCAAAGCTGGAAATCAGGAAATTTCCAGACGGGGAGAAGTATTTGCGGGTCTTAGAGGATGTTAAAGGGGAAGATGTTGTCGTCATTCAATCGATTAGCCACTCGCCGGACGAGTTTCTGTTCGAATACCTTCTGCTAGTTGACACGTTGAAAGACTTGGGTGCCAAGCGGGTAACTGGGTTTGTGCCCTATTTCGCTTATGCGAGGCAGGACGAACGCTTCAAGCCCGGTGAGGCGTTGAGTTTCAGAACTGTTAGCAAACTGATCGAAGACGTTGGGACAGACGAGATCTACACTATTGACATGCACCAACATCGCGTTCTGAAATCATCTGACGTGTTCAAGATTCCATCCCGCAACCTCTCCGCCATGCCTCTTCTAGCGGACTACGTGGAGAAGACAGGGAACCTTCAGAAGCCTCTAGTTATCGGACCTGATGCGGAGGCCGAGCAGTGGGCCAAGCTAGCTGCTGAAAGGTTGCACACTGATTACGACGTTTTTGAGAAGAAGAGGTTAAGCTCGGAGAATGTGGAGATTCGTCCAAGAAAAGCGAATGCCAAAGATCGAGACGTCCTGATTGTTGACGACATAATCAGCACGGGAGGAACTATAGTTGAGGCGCTCAAGATACTCTTCTCCCAAGGCGCAAAGAAGATAGATGTTGCATGCACGCATCCGCTTCTGATGGGCGGGGCACTCGCAAAGATCTATGAGACTGGAGCGCAGAACGTGATTGGAACTGATACCGTTCCAAGCCCAGTAAGCTACGTCAGCGTTGCTCCATTAATCGTCGAACAGATAAAGAAGGACGGTTTTAGGTGAAACTTCCTGAGGAAGCAGAAAGAATCGCCGAAGACATACGAAGCATGCGCATCCGCGGCGCGGGCCTAATCGCGCGGACCGCTGTAGAAGCGCTCCAGATAGTGGCTCGAGATTCAACGGCAAAGGACACCGAGAGCTTCGTCAACGACCTCACCAACGCTGCTAGAATTCTACTGCAAACAAGACCGACAGCAGTCTCGCTACCTAATGGGATTAGGTACGTGATGCACAGGGTCAACGGTGGAAAGGGTCGAGCTGGCTCCGTCGAAGAGGTGCGGGGGATAGCGATCGGGGCGGCAGGTGAGTTCATTGAAAACGCCAAGACTGCTGTTCAAAGGATCGGCGAGATCGGAGCTAGGCGGATTGTTGATGGGGACATTCTTCTCACGCACTGCAACAGCAGCGCAGCCATTGAAATCATGAAGACCGCCTGGAGGGAAGGCAGAAAATTCGAAGTTCTCGCAACCGAGACCCGACCTAGATTTCAGGGCCATATTACTGCTCACGAACTTGCCAAAGCAGGCATACCTGTCACCCTCATTTTGGATGATGCGGTCAGGTACTTCATTCAGCGTGTGGACAAAGTTATTGTCGGGGCAGATGCGGTCACAGCCAACGGTGCCCTGGTCAACAAGATTGGGACCTCGATGGTTGCGCTGGCTGCACACGAAGCGAGAGTGCACGTTTTCGTGGCTGCTGAAACATACAAGTTCAGCCCAGAGACAATGATCGGAGAGCTAGTTACGATTGAGGAGCGCGATTCATCCGAAATGATTTCGGAAGAGGAGCAGAGGCGAATCGGGTCGATCAAGGTCCGAAACCCATCCTTTGACGTAACTCCACCTGAGTATATCGATCTAATCATAACTGAACGAGGAATTATCCCGCCTCTGGGTGCTATTCTAATTCTGGAAGAGGTCTTCGGAGTGGTCACTCCCGAGGAGCTACATGAATATCAGACATATTCCTTGCATGAAGACGCATGAATGAACTAACGTGACCTCAAACGATTCTCTTCGAAACCAGCTGTATCTTCATATTCCCGAGAGGGAGCTTGGCAACAAAACGATTGAGGATGCGCAGTAATGAGCGAGTGGTATCATGAATTCATTGATACAAAGTACCGGCCCGCCGAGGATGATTTGCTTTGTCTCTTCCGGATGGAACCGGCACAGGGCTTCACGATAGAAGATGCTGCAGGCAGAGTGGCCTCTGAGTCCTCAGTTGGAACATGGACCACGCTCACGACTATGCAGCCGCGTATCCGAAAATTGATGGCCAAGGCGTACGAAATCAAAGGCAATCTCGTCAAGGTCGCCTATCCTCTACCGCTTTTCGAGAACGGAAACATGCCGCAGGTTCTAAGCTCGATAGCCGGCAATATCTTCGGAATGAAAGCGGTTCAGAACCTAAGATTAGAAGACGTCAAATGGCCAGCAGGATTACTACGGAGCTTTCAAGGTCCAGGGTTTGGGACTTCTGGCATACGAAGTATTTTCCAAGTCAGGAAAAGACCTCTAACTGCGACTGTTCCGAAGCCCAAGCTCGGTCTCACCGCTAAGGAACATGCGAGAGCGGGCTACGAGGCGTGGATAGGGGGGATCGATCTGTTGAAGGATGACGAGAACCTCACCTCGCAACCCTTCAACAAGTTCACGGAAAGAGTCAAAGAGTGTTTCAGGCTGCGCGACAAAGCGGAGAAGGAGACTGGAGAACGTAAGAGTTACCTGATCAACGTGACCGCAGAAACCAATGAGATGCTTCGACGCGCTAAGGTGGTGGCCAGAGCAGGGGGTGAGTACGTTATGGTTGACATTCTCACTTCTGGTTGGGCTGCACTGCAGACTCTGCGTCGAGAATGCCAAGATCTGAAGCTCGCTATCCATGCCCACCGCGCATTCCATGCGGCTTTCACAAGAAACCGTCTTCACGGCATGTCCATGTTGGTCGTTTCCGATGTCGCAAGACTCGTCGGAGTCGATCAACTTCACATCGGCACGGTGATCGGGAAACTTGAGTCGCCGCAGGATGAAGTCCTTGCTCTACGAGACAATCTTCAACGCAAAACCATAGAACCCGGCCCAACAACTCTGGGGCAACATTGGGGACGCCTAAAGCCAGTGTTCCCGACATGTTCGGGTGGTCTTCATCCAGGCTTGATCCCGGAATTGATCAAACTGGTTGGGACGGACATCATTGTCCAGGCAGGGGGAGGTGTGTGGGGACATCCCGACGGCGGTGAGGCTGGCGCTCGCGCTCTGAGACAAGCTATCGATGTTGCAATGTCCGGTGACAATTTCCAAGAATACGCTCGCGGCCATAAGGAGCTTCAGAGAGCAATTGACACTTGGGGAATCGCCACTTTCAAGTGAATTGACTTGAAGCGTTCCGAAATTTGTGTAACCTTCGACCTGTGGCAGACACTCATCTACGACGAGTCCGAGCTCGACCACATCCGAATGGAGATGCGATGCGAAGGACTCCGCAAGGTTCTCTCAGGTCTGGGAATAGACCTCAAGCTGAACGATCTTCTGGAGGCACATGAAAAGAGTGCTCAACAGTTCCAAGCCATTTGGGGACGGAACGAGGAGATTTCCACACCAGATCAGATTAGGCTAATCATACAGGATGCATCATCAAGCGCCATCGATCTCTCATTGGATCCACGTACGAACGAGATGCTCCAGAGCGCTTACACTGACTCGCTCTTCAAATATCCTCCAATACTAAATGAGGGTGCGATTGAGACCTTGGAAGGGATGCGGGACCGCGTACGTAAGATTGGGCTGATCAGCAATACAGGTCGCAGCCCTGGCGTGGCTCTGCGCAGGCTCTTGGAAAGGCTTGGAATACTCACGTTCTTTGACGTCACAGTTTTTTCTGACGAGGTGGGGCGCCGCAAGCCAGACAAGCGCATTTTTGATTTTGCAGTGAATGGCCTCGGCACAGAACCAAGCAATACCGTCCACATAGGAGATAATCCTGAAGCTGACGTATGGGGAGCAAAACAGGCAGGAATGCGTGCGATTCTGTTCGATTTCCCAGTTCCTGAAGAATTCAAGCGCCAGCCTGGCTCACTGTTTGCTCTCTCAAGAGCTGACAGGCGAGTGCCAGATTCCGAGATAAAACCGGACGCTCGAATTGCCTCACTAAAGGATGCCTTGGGATTCGTCGATTCGCTAGTATGAGCTGAATCGCTGCCGTCAAGAGAGGAATTTCAAGAGTGTTTCGCGGTCCGGACTACCACGTGTTTCTTGTCTCGTAGCCTTCAGCCCTGCAGCACAGTTACCCCACTCCAAAGCCTCGCGGTCAGATCGGCCTTCAGACAAAGCTGCTACGAAGGCTCCAAGGAACGCGTCACCGCAGCCGACTGTGTTCACGGCCTTCAAACCGCGAGATTTCAGGTCAAGGCCATTGCAAACAATTCTCTCCATCCCATGATGAAGTATGCACCCCTTTGCGCCCATTTTGGTGATAGCTTTTAGGTTGGGGTTGAATTTGATTAATTTGCGGGCAGCGTCACGAAAAATCTTCGTGCCTGTTAGGTTAGCGATTTCAGATTCGTTAGCCGCGACATAGTCCACGTTTTCGAGTAACCCTTTAACTCTCGTTATGCCTAGCTCAGATTTTGCGCCTGGATCCCAAGCCACAATCTTCCCAAGTCGCTTGGCCTCTTTGGCAAGCTTCAGGCTGGTTTCGAGTGGAGGGTCCATTATAGTGACCACCGATGCAGTTGAGATCAATTCTCGGCGAGTTGAATCATCCAAGTCTTCAGGTGTTATTGCCGAATTGGCACCGCGAAAGCTGTGAATTATGTTCTCTCCAAGTTCATCAATGACAGTGTATGCTTGACCTGATTCCATGCCCTGATTGAACTTGAGTCCCGAAGTCATCACGCCTTCTTCCTCGAATTTTCGCACTTGCTCCGAGGCGACGGAGTCGCTGCCTAGACTCCCGAGAATTGCCACCTGCGATGGTCCAAGCAACCTCGCCGCGGCAACAGCAACATTACCCGCTTTGCCGCCTGGCACGCGCGTTATGCGTTCAATTACTGTCTGTTCGCCTGCACGAGGAAACTTTCTGACAAACAGGTTGATGTCCCAGTTTATCGCGCCGATTACTGCTATGCTAACCAGAGTGGGTCGCCTGAGAAAAGATGTGGTTCTATGAATTTCTCTTTATGGATTAATCCACGTGCCTAGGCGGTTCGTGTGTAACGCTTGGCGACAAATGCTCCAAGTTCTTCTCAGTGAATGGGCAAAGGCTCTCGACTGGGCAAGAGGAGCAGCGAGGTCGGGGTGACCTGCAGGTCTTTCTTCCATGGGCCATGAAGAGCAGTGGAATTGAATGGTAATCTTCTGGATTGTAGAGTTGCATCAAAGCCGATCTAACTTCCTCGTATTTCATCTTCTGTGGAGCTAGCCCAAGTCGCTTTGAGACTCGATTGACATGGGTATCCACCGATATCGTTGGTTTTCCCCAAACGCTCAGCAGAACATCAGCTGTCTTTGGACCCACCCTGGGCAACTCTTGGAGTAGGATGCGTGCTTGATCAACGGGGTGGCGAAGGATGCCATCGAGAGTGCGAGGATATTGTTTGACGATGATCTGTGCTAACTTCTTCAGGGCGCGTGACTTCTGTCTGTGCAAGCCCGCCACACGAATGGCCTTTGCAATCTCCTGCGTCTTCGTTCGACTGAGGATCTGGGGAGTCACTCCGACTTGTCGATCCAACGTTCGGTAGGCGCGCAATGCCGCAAGGTCGGTGCAACTTTGTGAGAGTATTGTCACGACCAGAACGCGAAACGGGTCTGAGGTTTCTCTCGCGACAACAAGGGTAGCGAAATCTTCATCGTGTACTGATACGTTCTGGTTGAGTATCTCAAGGATCTGCTTTGCACGGGTCCTTTCGGATTCGACGATTACAGTCGCCAAGTCTATTGAGTCTTCATGTTAAGGCGTTCGCGATTAGTACTGTTCGGGTTCCGTAGATAAGTAGCAGAATGCCGGTGACCACCAGTATCCACGATACTCCTCTTTCCCATCTGGTGCTTTGATGGAACTCGATCAGTATGATTCGGAGTCCGTTCAGCGCATGGTAGTCGACAAAAACGAGCAGCAGTTCCAAGGTTAATGCGAGCACTAGGTTTCGGTAAACTGCAATGACTGAGAACGCGCCTCCGCTAAACGCCAGATTCTGAACGTACGGTCCAGCAAGAAAGACGGTGAAAAGGTGGACTCCGCCTGCGATTACGATACCCAGCCCGGTGATGTAGTGAAGAAGCATTTTCTTGGATTCTTTCATCGCTCAAACCCCGAAGAATACGTTCAAAGCGTAGACAGCGGTCGCTGTGGCAAAGAGGACGCTCAGCCAGAACAGGGCTCGTTGAACTTTCGTGAAGGATTTCGGCTCATAGGGGAAATCCGGTCTCGTCGGTCTTCCTTGCAAGAAACCGAATTCGGTCAAAGTCAGCCTGATTCCGTTAATCGTATGGTACACAAGCATGAACCCAATGACCACGAGCCCTATGTCGAACATGGGATTATCTAGAAAGCGAAAAGTCGCTGTCCAGACGTCTTGTGCTTGGCTCGTGGCAGGAATGCTCCAAACGTCAAGGCCGCCTACGACATTTCCGGTCTCCACGATGTGTGCCAGGAAATAGCCGGTCACCGCTAGGCCAGATATCCGCTGAAGAGCGTAGGCCCATCTTTCCAAGTTGTATTTGACCGGGTAAAACCAGCCGAGAAGAGCCCTCTTCAGGTCTGACGTGAGAGACTCGGCCATCGCAATTGCTCCATTGAGCTTACGACAGCTCCCTAGCGATGTTTAAGAAAAAACCTTCTCCTGACGAACCTGTTGGCTTGTTATAGGTGCTGGTGGGATTGGTGGAAGTTCGTCGTTCCTTTTCTCGTTCGATCTCTCAGATTGATGTTAAAGTCAGCCGTCCTGTGGTGTTGCGTGTTAATGAGCTGTTGGCAGGGCGGAGCCACCCTCTCTTGGGTGGTGCCACCCAAGCGTCCTTGGCAGAGCTTAAAGAAACCAGGTAGGATCGGCCGAGGGTTGGTACCGGGGAAGCTCCCTAATAACGGTCAGCAGGCTCAAGTGTAATCGCCAGACGAAGGGCAGTCGATGATGCGCAAGTTCCCACTTTGAATTTTGCTTGCTTTCAGATGTAGCTTCTTCTAGAGAGCGTGGAAGTGGGTTTGCTTAGACGGGTAGGGTTCCAAGGCCACGGTGACGCACGTGTTTGCCACCTTGGCCTTTGAAGCGTTCCTCATCCCAGATGTTTCCACGTTCGTGGTACGAGTACGTTTCCCAGTACCCGTCTTTGTACTCGGAGAGGAATTCGATCTCTGTTAGCCATTTGGCGCTTTTCCAGCCGTATAAGTGCGGAATGAAAGGTCTCACGGGGAAACCCTGTTGAATGGGTATGGGCTTGCCGTTCATTNNGGGCCGTCATGCTCCTTGTCGCGGATCCAGATGCGATTCAGCCACTTGGTCGAGGTCGAGCCCGGCCAGCCTGGCACGAGCATACGCAGCGGTCCGCCATGGATCAGCGGGAGGTCCTTGCCGTTCATCTTGAAGGCGATCAGAGAATCTTCAACCATCGCATCCTCCAACGGTACGGGCGCGGTGTAACCGTCGGCACAATGGAACATAACCCACTTTGCCTCCGGCTTTACCCCAGTAAGTCTTGCTAGCTCACGGAAAGCCACACCCTCCCATACAACGTCTTTGATGCTCCAACTCGTGACGCAATGAAAATCTCTTGTCAACTTGACTTGAGGTAGTGCGTTCAGCTCTACGAAACTAAGATTGAGCTCTTTCTCAACCAGCCCCTTCGTGTTAAGCCGCCACGTTTCGAGGTCGATCTTCGGCTCGCCAAATGCTGCGTAGATCGCCCAGCGCTTCGCGAAGTATTGGCCTGGGGGAGTGGTGATTTGCACGGCTGGTCTCACGGCTAAGTTTCTAATGCGCCTAAATTCAGGGGACGATCTCGCTCGCTAAAAAAAGTTGGGGCTACCGGCAGGTCGGCTTTAACCCTAAGCGCTCTACTGCGTCGCACCAGCTTAGCGAATCAGAGGGTCACAAAAATACCCTGCCAAGAGATACTCCGGACCTCGCCGCATAAACCAGCCCTATGGCACTGCTACGAAGCCAAAGAACTTACTCAGTTCAGCTGTTTCTTGTCATACTCAAATTTTGGAGTCGGTTGTCGATGCCCTTTTACTCTGCAAACGGAACAACTTTGAACCGGCTTGAGGGTCGCCGAGTTTGAGAATTGTCGATCTGAGTCATGAGCTGTCCAACAAGACCTTTCTCGTCTTGGATCAGCTAGACTTCCATTCAAGCAACGCGGAGAACAGGCTTCTCGTGACTCACATTGAAGCGCCCTCTTATCTGATCCCAGACGGCAAGGCATTGAACCACTTTGAGCCGGCATCATTCGTCAGAGACGCAGTTCTACTGGACCTCACTCACATGAAACCCAAGCAACTGATCGAAGACGAGGACCTGGAAGCTGCTGAAGAGGATGCTGGTTTGGCCTTGCGGGAAGGAGAGATTGTCATCATACAGACCGGCTGGGATAGAAACGTCGAGAGTNNACTACTGGTCAAGCCACCCCGCCATCAGCGAAAACGGAGCAGAATATCTAGAGTTCAAACGCGTCATCGGAGTGGGGGTGGACGCGCCGAATCTTGATTTTTCGGGAAATCGAGTTTTACCAGTTCACTCGATCCTCATGCGAAGTGGCATCTTTGTAATTGAGAACCTCTGCAATTTGAGCGAGATTGATCAGCCACGTTTTCGACTGATTGCTCTCCCGCCCAGAACCAAAGCATCGGTCTCAACGGTCAGGGCAGTGGGCGTTCTTGAAAGTCCAGACTGAGGAAGGCCCGGGGATTCAAAGTATATTCAGAATCCAACTTCGTAGTTAGTTATACTGTGCGCTGTTCCATGGAAGTTGTTTCGGTCATGGAGAGTAGTGCAGGCTGTAGCCCATGCTCGCTGCGATCTTTTCCAGTCGGGCTATGCGTTTCTCAGTTGGTGGATGTGTTGAGAATAATCCTGATACGAATGATCCGTGGAATGGGTTGATGATGTATAGTGAGGCCAATGCGGGGTTCTTCTGAGATGGTTTTCGTCGAGTCCACGTGTCGATCTTCTGAAGGGCGCTCGCCAGCGCTTGTGGTTTACCGGAGAGCTTCGCGCCGCCTTCGTCGGCTGAATACTCTCTCGTCCGAGAGACTGCTAACTGTACAAGCATCGCGGCGAGTGGAGCGAGAACCACCATTAAAAGAAGGCCGACGATGTTGCCCTGTCGATCGCGGCTCCCAGATCCGCTGTAACCATATGCGCCGCCGAAGAGCCATCCCCATTGGACGAGGTAGCTGATTGAGCCTGCAACTGTGGCTGCGATTGTGGAAGCTAATGTGTCCCAATTCCTGACGTGAGTCAGCTCGTGCGCTAGGACGGCCTCCAGCTCATCGTCGTTTACGATACTCAATAGACCCGTGTGGACGGCAACGGTTGCGTTGTTGGGGCTGCGTCCGGTTGCAAAGGCGTTGGGCATTTGACTGTTGACGAGTGCAACTTTGGGAATATTGGTTCCAGAGGCGGCGCTCAGCCTCCTCAATGCTGAGTAAACTCGTGGCGCTTCGTCTTCCGTCACTCGTTTTGCGCCTCCCATTTTAAGCACGAAACTACCGCTGAACCAGTAAATTATGAAATTCATGAAAGCTGCGAATCCCAATGCTGAGATCGGTGAAAGACCTAACACGTACGCGACGGCGAAGAGGATGCCTGTTAGAAATCCGATCAGCAACGTCGTTTTGATGAACGTCCAAGCCATCTTTCATACCTGCGTGTTCTGTCACCGCCGGCTATGCCGGGATATAAATATTGTTACCAATGGTAACGGTGAGGTGCATGGAAACTACGCGTAGACGTTTGAGCGGTTACTTTCGAGACATGATGGTCTTCGCTTCCTCGTATATTGGAAGTCCGTCTTTAGGATCTGATCGTATCTTGACGAAGGCCTCCATGATTCTCTTGGTTATTGGACCAGGTTTGCCATCGCCAATTTCTATTCCTCTCACTTTCACAAGCGGGACGATTTCCGCCAATGTCCCAGTAAGGAATGCTTCATCTGCGTTCGTGACGTCGAAAGGGGTCAATTCTCTCTCAGCCATGTTGTAGCCCAACTCTCGGGCTAGTTTGATGACGCGTCTTCTGGTAACCCCGGACAGAATGCCCGCAGATGTTGGTGGAGTGGAAAGCTCTCCACGTTTGACGATGAAGAGGTTTGTTGTGGTCGCCTCCGAAACGAATCCGCTTCTATCAAGCATTAGCGCCTCGTCTGCCCCGACATCAAGAGCCTCAATCTTCGCCATCACGCTGTTGAGATAGTTCAACGATTTTATCTCATGCGTAGTCGCATCTACCATGTCTCTACGGAATGAAGAGAAAATTGCTGTAATCCCCTTCTGCTTCGCGGCGGTTCCGTAGGTTGGATCAACGGGTTCCGTGATCACTATGACTGATGGTGTCCTACACTTCCTCGGGTCCACCCCCAAGTCACCCACTCCTCTCGTCACAACGAGTCGAATGTAGGCATCCTTCAGGCTGTTCCGCTTGAGCGTATCAACCACGGCCTTCGTCATCTCTTCAGGCGAAAGGGGGATTTGCAGTTTGATCGATTTCGCGGAGTCATATAGGCGGTCGAGNNTCGAGATGCTCCTTGAATCTGAAGATCACTCCATTGTAAGCGCGAATGCCTTCAAAGACTCCGTCTCCGTAGAGAAAGCCGTGATCGTAGACGGATACCGCCGCCTGAGATTTGGCGAGCCAGTCACCGTCAACGTAGACGATTGGTTCTTTGTCGACCAAGTTTGACTCCGGCCGGTCTAGCGGGATAATCGTATAAAATGGTTCCTTTGATCCTGTGCATGCTTCGAATAGCTCCCACGAGGTTCAGCACGTTTATCTTGAATTCAACCCACATTTGAAACGGTTGAGCAATAAGACAGATTAGAGTGATCCTGAGGATTCGCAAAGCGAATGGGCCGGTAGTTCAGCTTGGTTAGAAGACAACCGTTCTGACCTGAACGTTGCCCTTACACGGCAAAGGTCGCCGGTTCAAATCCGGCCCGGCCCACCAAACACTACGCCTAAAGTAGGGACGGTTGCGGGATCGGCGAAGTCCGCTCCATCACTTCATTATCCATTTATGTCAATGCAGCTTTGGCTCGTTTGTTCACAGAGCTAGAAGCGGAATATCAGAGGCTTCTCAAGGAATGCAAAGCCCTTAGTTAGATTCTGTTACGTCTCGGGGACTTGGTTTCTGGTGTTACGCGTCGGGACCTGCAAAGTGATTAATACGCAATTAGTGATTACCAAATGGTGGTTTCCTAATGGTAGCAATGCCCAATCTTCATCATGCTTGCCCTCTTTGTGGAGAAAAGGATAATCCATTGGAGTTCCAAGGGCGAACCTCGATTCCTGAAACAGCAGCAGTAGCTGGTGCAGAAATCAAGCAAGTACCCGCTATGTTCTATATGTGCAAAAGCTGTCGCTATATGGTATTCATTAGGGAGTCCGAGGTTTAGGTCCTTTGTCAGTGGCATTTTGAATCAAGTCACTCAAACCTGCCTGACCGATATCGCAGCATATCAACCGAAATTAAACAACCCCAAAATTCTGCATCCGCCGAGAACGTACCGTTACCTTTTCGGGGTAACGTCACATCTTCGTTTAGTCGCTTGAATTTCGGTCTAACAAACAATTTGATGAGAACAGAGGAAGGCTAAACTCAAGAAGACTTGGGCGGAGAGGGGTTAACCTGCTGAGAGATGAGCTTGGAATCTTCTGGATAATCCTCGAAATGGACGAGAACGATGCAAAGGTTTTTCTGGATTAGTATCAACCACCCATATAGAAAGGGCATAGAACATGGGTTCAAAATTGTCAGAAAAGGAGCAAATAGATCTCCTGAAGAAGGCTGCCTTAAAGCCAATAAGTAGCTACGGTTCCTCAACTGAATATGACGCTTGTTTTAGCGCCATTGAAGCACTTGCAGCTTTCGAGAAACCAGCGATCCCCGCGTTGATAGAGATTAGCGAACAAGCAAATACTAATCAAATCAAAGAACGTGCGCTCAGTTGGATAGCCAAACTCAAAAGTTCAGATTAACGCCTAGGGGATTTGAACTCGCTTCACTCGG
This sequence comes from Candidatus Bathyarchaeota archaeon, assembly GCA_003152955.1. The sequence continues at coordinate 1,222 of PMBQ01000235.1, read as the reverse complement.
CTCCGGTAACTTACTGTCGGACTTGTGTCGGGTTTACTGGTGCGCACACACTATGAACTAACCGTCAACAATCCACCGATAGTGGTTCGGTTTCTTTCTGGGGGTGGCTCTGATGGTGCGCTCAAGCTATGTGGATTCTCGTTTTCCAGTAGCGTGCTTCGCTCAGTCGCTGCTTTTAGCTAGAGCGATTCCTACTGCCATGCCTGCCACAAATGTCACGGCGAGAGCCAATAGTGGGCGCTCTACAACTGTTTTGGTTGCTTTCTGCGAGATCACGTTCATCTGAACTTTCAGGTCGTCCAGACGCTTGTCCACGTCCTTTCGGACGGACTTGACTGACTCTTCAACATCACGAACATCCTGAACTTCTTTGTCCGTAGACATGAATGGTGACCGTACTATACATGTGTATAGCATGATATAAATTTATATATTTAACCAGCTATCCGATACTGATGTGATTGATATGACCACAGAAGAAGTAAAGGGAAAGAGTAAAGAAATCGATGGACAGATTCGCGACGCAACAGGCAAAATGATGAATAACAGAGAGGAGCAGCTCAAAGGCAAGATTGAGAAAGTCCAAGGAAAAGCACAAGAGGAAATAGGGAAAGTTACGAAAAAGGTCTAAGACAGCGGACGTTCCTAGCGCGTACGCGAGCACTAATCTTTTTCCGTATTTTTTTGGATACTCATGTTCTGCTCCAATGGCGTATTGTCATAAACGAAGGAAGTTTACAAAGAAGTCACTTGTACACCCTTGCTTGTCATTCACGGTTTATAGTTGCGAACAGTGTTACTGCAACTGCTGTGGAACCATCTTGTTGAATTGCAAATATCCTATTTCTTGACCCAGCGGTTTCCACTTTTCTTATACTTCTTCTTAACTGCAGACCAAGCTATTCTCCCTCGCTCCTCCCCAGTGTATGTTTTTCCAGTTCTGGGGTTTGTCTTGCCCGACAGCGATTCCATCACTTCCTCGTAGATTTCCTTGGCGTGTAGAGGTATATTGCTGGGAACTGGCAATTTCTGGTCCACCATTTGATTACTGAACCACAGTTTGAAATAGCTTTTGGGTGGTAAAAGTGGAAAAAGCCTGATATTGAAAACTGCGGAGTAAGCTAGTACCCATCGAAACCCTCACTCTACGCTATCTTCGTTTGAACCACAAATATCAATGCGATGTCTACTTGCGGTTTATAATCAAACTGGTTCATGCGGG
>PMBQ01000351.1 GCA_003152955.1 Candidatus Bathyarchaeota archaeon | reverse complement strand
CTTCGCCAGAAGACAATAGGCCCCACATTCTTCAATGCCAGTGATGAATTGCTTTTCACCGTTCAATACGTAATTCTCGCTTGTCCGAACTGCCCTCGTCGCGATCGCAGCCGCGTCCGAGCCGGCCGAAGGTTCAGTATTAGCGATGCCGAGCATCTTTTCACCTTTCACTAGTGCAGGGAGCCATTCTGACTTCAGATGCTCCGGTCCGTGGAGCACAAGGATTTCGCCCAAAATGTCTCCGAGAGGAATCTGCCAACCTGCACGCCCCAGCTCTTCCTGAAGGATGCCCATCGTGACGGCGTCGGCTTCTTGACCGCCATACTTCTTTGGCAATCGGAGCCCAAGAAGGCCAGCGTTGCCCATCTTTCGATAAATCTCCCAGGGGATCTGCCCCTTACGTTCATACTCTCTAATCTTTGGTGCGACTTCTTTTCTCTCGAATTCGCGCACCGTTCGCCGGAAGAGTTCCTGTTCACCTGTGAACTCAAAATCAAGCGGCATGCGTCATCACAAACAGCACTTTGGTTAGAGTTGGTTGTGTTCTTAAGGTTGACGCGTGTGGCTTTAGTGTTCGCTATTTGCACTCGAAAGATTGTGCAGTCTCAGTTCAGTAACGGAACGGATTTGAAGGCTCGATCCTTGTCGACGCAATGTCTCAGAAGGCTTAGCGATTTTCTGAATGATTTCAAAACGAGTGAGTTGCAGGGTAAATTTATAACGAATCGGAACTTTGTGGGGGCTCTCCCTTGTGAGGTCCAGCTTTGGACGAACTAGAGGAGATACGCGAAAAGAAGATGCACGAGCTAATGGGTCAAATGGAAACACCAAACATCGACAAACCAATTGTCGTCAGCGACAGGAATTTCGATCAAACCGTCAAGAATTATCCGTTAGTAGTTGTTGATTGTTGGGCAGCGTGGTGTGCGCCTTGCCGTGCGATAGCACCAGTCATAGACCAACTCGCAAGAGCCTACAGCGGTAAGGTAGTTTTCGGCAAGCTAAATGTTGACGAAAATCCCGAGACACAACAACGCTTCGGCATCCAGGCGATCCCGACTCTGCTCGTGATGAAGAAAGGTCAGGAAGTAGACAGAATCGTGGGCGCTCTGCCCAAAAGCCAATTGGAGTCCAAAATAAACACCTACGCTTAAAAGATCCGACATTTTTTCAGAATCCGCAGCAGTTGGAGTCAGTATCTCAGCGATTGGGTTTTCTAAGCTCTTACGAGCAAAAGTCCTTCTGAGCTATCCATTAGGACTCTACTGCATGTTTGCGGGTACAGGATTTACTTTAAGGAGTTCGCGTGATTTTTAGTTAGGTGTGAAAGTCTTGGGAGTCTTCGAGTTCGAAGGCCGTACCCCATCGATTGCACCAACNNCGAAGGTCGTGGGCGACGTGAGAATTGGAGCGCAATGTTTCATCGGGGCCGGTGCCAGAATCAGAGGTGATTACGGCACCATCATTATTGGAGAGAAGACTAGCATTCAGGAAAACTGTGTTCTGCACGCCCGCATCAATGAGAAGTGCGAAGTGGGGAATCAAGTCCAGATTGGGCACGGGGCTCTACTTCACAACTGCATAGTCAAAGACTACGCTGTAGTAGGCGTAGGCGCAGTGGTGAGCGATTACGCGACGATCGGCTCGTGGAGCATCATCGGTGAAGGTGCAGTCGTGACGAGCGGGCAGTCAATTCCAGACGGGAAGGTCGCCGTTGGAGTCCCGGCGAAAGTGATCCGCGATGTTACAGAGACTGACAAACAGCTGTGGAGTAAATACAAGGAAGCATACGCCGACTTGGCGCTGAGATACCCCAAAGGTCTGAAACGGATCAGATAGGTGCCTGATGTTGCGGCAATCTTAATCTGCGAAGCCTCGTATTACCTATTGATGGGCGATGCCGAAAGAACTAATCGCCGTTCTTGATTTCGGAGGACAGTACTCTCATCTCATAACCCGTCGGATACGGGAGTGTGAGGTCTACTCTGAATTGGTTCCATACGCGACATCTGCGAAGGACCTACTGAAGCTTGGCGCAAAGGGCATTGTTCTATCGGGTGGTCCTGCAAGCGTGTACGACGAGGGCGCGCCCAGGTGTGACCCAGAGATATTTCGGCTGCATATCCCAGTGCTTGGCATATGTTACGGCTTGCAGCTGATGGTACAAATGCTGGGAGGACAGGTGAGAGCAACCCACCGCCATGAATACGGGAAAACGCTGCTCGAAATCAAGGATAAATCCGATCTCTTTCGCGGAATTAAAAACAAGATAGTTTCATGGATGAGCCACGGCGATTACGCAGAGACACTGCCAACCCATTTCGACGTAATTGGAAGCTCGGAGAACTGTGTGACTGCGGCTGTTCGCGACCACTCTCGGCGCCTGTACGGAGTGCAATTTCATCCAGAGGTCGCGCATACGGAGAATGGGACTGAGATCATTAGGAATTTCGTTGTGGAAATCTGCGGCTGTTCGCCAAGCTGGAACCCTCATTCCATCATCGAAACAGCGATAGGGCAGGTTCGAACCGAAGTCGGAGACCAGAATGTTCTCACTGCTGTCAGCGGAGGTGTCGATTCAACCACAACGGCTGTGCTCATGCAGAAGGCTGTGGGAGATAGGCTGTCATGTGTCTTCGTGAACCATGGCCTCCTCAGAGAAGGAGAGGCAGAAACTATCCTGAACACGCTCAGAGGCGATCTCAAACTGGAAGTAATCTATGTAGACGCTTCGAAGCGGTTCCTTGAAC
>PMBQ01000283.1 GCA_003152955.1 Candidatus Bathyarchaeota archaeon | reverse complement strand
AACGTAACTCTCCCTTTTAATGCCACGCGAACGTTTTACGTTCCGATTGCTCAGCGGGCCCCGACTGGTTTCGGATACGGTTCATGGCTTAGTCTGCTGGGATTTGCCTGCCTTATTGTAGTCACAATACTTCTGATCATTTTGCTCTTTCAAAATAGGTCAGACTCCGTTTAGATTACCGCTGAAGCGGGTGATGTGGGGACTCTGTGATCTGAGGATTTTTGCTGCGGCACTCCAGTTTCCAAGTTTCGCTGCTAAACTCACCCAAAGTGGTGCGTAGGCTTCGAGCCATCGGGTACCATCCCATGCCGCCAATGTCCATAGGTTCTCCCCAACCAAATTCCTTCAGGAATCCGGCGGCCTGTTGCTTTGCGACGTCGTGTGGTCGCATCAATCAACAGCTTGCCATCGAAGTTATTCATCCCCGAAAGTCTGATCACTTCCTCAACAGCTTCCCCAAAACAGCAAAGAACGAGGACATCGCGGTGACTCGCTGCCTCACTGAAAGTTCCCACCGCGACCTTTCCTTTCGCGGCCTTCAGCCAATCCTGAACCTCCTGCTTCTCGGCAATACGCTAACCAAGCCTAACATTATGACCATTCGAAGCGAAACCTTTCCAAAGCGACCTACCAACGGGACCGCTGCTCGATATTCCAATCTTCATTGCAATCACACACTATCGGTGAAGCGTCTTCTGGTTCCATTCTCCTTCCTTAAGTTGCAAGCCTTCTATCCCAAAGCTCCAGGAAACCTTCGGAGCGATGCGCAGACAGTTTCCAGGTCCGAACATTCCATTATGTTCCACGATTTCCGCAGTTCCACATACTCTGATTGCCCTGGATATCCGTGAGTCAACGAATTGCAAGCCGTCTATTGCAAAGGCGACCCTGGTTCCACCGTCTTTGACGTTCCTGTATTTGCGTGTCGGCGGAAAATGTCTTGACTGTGGCTTCCCACGTAGAATTTGCCGTCGAATTCGAACGCTACTGGCACAACATCCGGCGGATCTTCCGGGAAGACTTGCAAATCTACACGAGCGCTGCGTCTTCATATGCTCAATTTTAGGCTCCGAGAACACGGTCCGAAGCAACAGCCAGAACTTATGGAACAGGCATAAATTGACTAAGCTGAACCTGCAGAGTCTGCCAGAAGAGGACACAAGCAAGGAAGGAGTGTTCTGGGCAGTCCGCCGCAATAGGTTGAGGCCTTTCTTTCATGTTTGATCCACTGATTCCCGCTAGTGCATTTCTCACGATTGCATCAGCAGTCTTTGTTGCAGAGTTGACTGACAAGGACGCACTTTTGCTGCTCACACTGGCAACCAAACACAAGCCCTGGTTCGTGTTTGCTGCAGGGGCGATTGCATTTACAATAACGAGCTCAATCATCGTCACCCTAGGTTATTTCTTGGTGAACGTCTTCCCAGTTTCCTTGATTACGATCGCCGGTGGGGCAATAATGATCGGCTATGGTACATGGAGCTTCTTCCGAGCTGACAAAGATGAACGAGAAGAACTCAGGAAGGTAGACGAAAGTCTCTCGAATAATCGTTCAAAGAGTCGGATTGCCATTTTTCTCACCACAATCGCCTTTCTTGTATTCCTTGATCTTGCAGGTGATGCAACCGAAATTCTTACGATTATGTTTGTGGCACGTTTTCAAAATGTGTTGCTGGTCTTCACTGGAGCCGTATGCGCGCTAGTTACCGCAAGTGCCGTTGAAACGCTGCTCGGAAACCGGCTGAGCAAGGTTCTCACGCCAAAGAGGATTCGAACGTTTTCGTTCATTGTTTTTCTCGTGATCGGGATTACAGCAATTCTCACCACCCTCATTCATGTCTGATCTTCAGCAGATCCGCCTATGCCACACATTCATCAAATTTGATCTAGTTAACGCAGAGTTTTGTCCGTTCAGCATGTTCCACGTACCCTTCGCGGTTAGAAAGTGGACGTAATATCAACGGTGCGGAAAGAGGAAGCCCAAACAAAGGTCAGTGTGGAATTCATCCGAGAGCAACAGCGTTGAGAATTGCCCCTGAAGAGTCGACGAAGCCTGCACGTTTTGAGAATCCAGCCCCCACGTCATGAATGCCCACTCACTGGAATTGCCCCCTTCAAGTTCAGAGATGAGGTGTGGGATTTCAACCCCAGTTCTGGGGTACATTTAACCTGCCCTCAAGCACGGACATGACTTTTCGTGGACTTGACGTTGAAGCACCAGAATGATGGGGCCGGTGAGGCTTTTCCAACCTGACCTCGTGATTCTCCCCAGAAAGCCTTGCTCACTAACCGACCTCCGACACACAAAAAAATGTCGGGGTTCCCAGTCTGTGATTCACTCTATTCCTGCTCGTCCCAGGTGACCGTCTCCCGTTCCACAAGTGCTAGTTCCTTGGGTTCAAGAGCCTCTCTCAGGAGGGGCGCGATTAACACTCCACTGCTTCTTTGAACGCGGTCTTTGAGAATCTGTAGGAACCTGATGAAAGGCTCGAATCCATTGTTGGTCACGATGTATTCGAAGCCATCAAGTAATATCACAGCTTTCTTGGCTTTATCCAAGAACCTCGCAATCAAGATCGAGAGGTCTTGAATGGATTTAACAGATTGTTCGCCTTCGGATGCTTCGCCCGTCAACCAAATAATCGGCGTCTTCTCAAGTCCATACTTCTTCCGCAGCGTGTTTGGATGCACTCGTGTTATGCATAGACCTTCATAGCCACTGAACACTGACCCCGCGAAAATGTCGAACGCACTCGCTGGGCTTTTCTTGACAAGATAAATCTGACCAGGCTCAAGATTGAGCGCTCGCGCTACAGGTTTTGCCACTTCGGGCGTGGGATTGACGGTGATGGATCTTTCAAACATGAATGTATGGACTAGTTCAGCGTATGATTCCAGAATGCGAATGGTGCTCGCATCCAGTGGGTTGCGTTCCAAACTGCCAAGCGCCAACACTCCGTACAATTCTTTCCCAGAAAGGATTGGTACTAGTTGTACTGTTTCTGCGCCGAAGATACTTCTCTCGCCGGCTTCAACAACCTTGGTCACGCTCTTTGTCTGCAAGTCCTCCAGCTCCACGTAAGTTCCAAGTGGGTAACTTTCATCAAGTCTGAATTTCTGCTCCTTACTCCTTGAAGCGCGCACGTTCGCTCGATTCGCGTTACGGTCGAGTACAAGAACCGCTCCAAAGTCCAGACCGAAACCCCAAAGCACTGCTTCCAGTACAATATCCAGTCCGGATGACACATCAGGAGCTGTCCTCAACCTTTCTTTTGATTTAGCTAATAATTCAACCTGATCGATGATTTCAATCAGACGTAGCGCTGATTCATCGTTCAACCTCTCGTTCTGCTCGTATATTTGCATGCGTTCCGTGACATCAATCCAACATCCGTAGACCTCAATCGGTCTACCGTTGTCATCACGCTCCAACTTCGCCTCTTCACGTATCCACCGGTAACTCCCATCCTTATGCTGAAACCGGTACGTGCAATTGGACTGACCGGCCTTCCAGAGAACTTGAACCATCTCCATGCCCGTTTGCAGGTCCTCGGGGTGAACGTGGCTGCTCCAGAATTCTGGATGGCCGATGAACTGCTTCGCGTCAAAGCCGAGCATTGAAACAATANNGAGTAGATTACAGCAGGATTGGACTTGATCAAATAATCTAGTCGTTCTCTAGCGAAACGGACCTCACGCGTTTTCTCCTCGACCAACTGCTCCAGATGGTTAACATGTTTCGCCAGTTCCTTTTCCAATCTCTTTCGTTCTGTGACGTCTCTACCATAGAGGTTAGCGTACCCTGACTCTGGAACTGGCTTGAAATAGAACGAGTAGACTCTGCCGATACATTCAATCTCAAGAGTACTATCTTGCCCGGTAGAGAGGGCCTCGCCTAGGACCTGCCTGAATTCAAGTGGTAGTCCAGCGACCTGAGACTCCCATTCACGAAGCAGCGGAGCGCTCGCCTCATTTGTCTCCAAGACGTGACAGTTCTTGTCCAGTCTCAGGATAGGATTAGGATTCTCAGCGGGAAACTTGGCCAAGCTCGTGATTCGTTCTTCCATATGTTTGCGTTGGGTAATATCCATTAAGCCTCCGTAAAGATGGATAACCTCCGGATTTGCTGGTTCCACGACGCGATGAGCGAAAGAGGCGACCCAGACAATGTCACCGCTTTTCTTGCGTAAGCGCAGCTCGCAGGAGCCTGTTGAACCGGGGGCAAGACCAGTGACCGACTTCTCAAATAGAGGAAGATCCTTGTCCACCACAAGGAATTGCCAGAAACCTTGCGTTTTGACCTCTTCCATTGAATAGCCGGTAATTTTCTCCACACTCCCGATCATCCAATCAATCGAATAGGTGCCACCGGCAGTATTCGAACAGGAATAGGCTACGTCGGTGATCATGGACGAGATGCGGCGTAATCGCTTCTCGTCCTCGCGCAGTCCTTCCTCTGCTTTCCTGCGTTCAGTGATGTCTTCTCCCGAGCTGAGAGTTTCAAC
>PMBQ01000117.1 GCA_003152955.1 Candidatus Bathyarchaeota archaeon | reverse complement strand
GACGGAAACGTAGTCCTGGGAATCGTCGCCAAGACCGACCTATGCTTCCACTTTGGCCTGTTCCTGTCCAGAGAGAAAGTCAAGGATTAGATGACTCGGAAGGTGTTCACCGTGCTTCCACACACTCGATTTTCTTGCCTCAGTAGCCATGGCTAGAAACGGTATCTCAAGGGTGCTTGTGTTTGAGGGGAAGCTTCATGGAATAATCACCTTGTCGGATATTGTCATGAGCGCGCCAGTCATGCGACCTGCAGTCGCTCAGCCCAGCGAGCACGGTGTAACCCGCACGAGTCAACTCGCACCCACAGCGAAGCTTACTGCCATGACCGCCATGGACATAATGACATCCAACCCGTATACGGTTAGACCGGAGGAAGCACTTTCGCACGCAGCTGTTCTCAAGATCGAGCATGGGATCAGTGGTCTGCCGGTCGTAGACAAGAAGGGTAAAGTTTTGGGATTATAACGAAGACAGACATAGTTCGAGCAGTTGCATCCTAACTCCGCAGACTTCCGCGTTCAACCATCGCAGTTGGATAGATATTTACCGGTGAAATGGCACCATCACGGACCGTCCTCGTTTGAGAACGTGAGTAGTGTCCCTTGGAGTTCAGCGTCTACAAGTCTATAGCCAAACCAACAATCTTCCTCACTGGCCCCGAAACGGCGCATACAATAGCTAAATGGTTCTTTAAACGACCTTGGCTTTGGAAGTTACTCAGGTGGCGTTTTTCTGTTCAAGATGAACGGCTTCACGTGAAACTCGGTTCCCTAACATTACCGAACCCCGTTGGACTCGCCGCCGGCTTTGATAAGAACTGTGAAATGTCAAGAGCGCTGTTCCAGCTGGGCTTCGGCTACCTCATTTTAGGTACTGTCACATTGAAGGAGCGTGAAGGTAACCCTAAGCCGACGATATGGCGATACCCAGGGAACTCAATTGTCAACTCGATGGGACTGCCTAATCTTGGAGCTCAACGGATTAGCAAGAATCTTTCAAAGGAAAGAACCAAACGTGCAGGACCGCTCATCGTAAGCGTTTCCGGACTGGGTCTGGAGGAGTTCGTTGAGTGCTATCACCAAGTCGAACCCTTCGCCGACGCCGTTGAGCTGAACATAAGCTCGCCCAACGCTGCGGGACTCAGAATCTTCCAAGAACCATCCACACTCTCCAAACTCCTAGGAGAGATCGGAACGGTGAGGAGCCCTGGGAAACCCATCTGGGTTAAGATCCCGCCGTACTTCAACGAACAGGAGCGTGAGAACGTACTCGACCTGGTGGAAGTGTGTGTGAGGAGGGCGGTCGATGGAATCACGGCCATCAACACTAAACGAATCCCAGAACCCCGAGCAAGCATTGGAACGGGTGGACTCAGTGGCCCACCAATCTTCGAGGACATGATCCGAATCGTAGGAGAGGTATACTCTGAAACTGGAGGTAAGATTCCGATCAACGCCTGTGGCGGCATATCTTCGAGCATGAATGCCTGGCGAGCTTTCGAGTCAGGCGCCTCTTCCATTCAACTCTACACCGCCTTCATCTACGAGGGACCCGGAATAGTCTCCAAACTGAACCGAGGACTTCTCCAGATGATGCGTACATCCAAGCTGAATTCGTTCAATGATATAATTGGCACAGGCGTACGCTGAAGCGCGCAGAGGATTATGCACAAAGGATAATTTGACAAAGTCAACATTCTAGGATGAATGGGTTTGTTGCCTCACGATCAGATAACCCAAATGGCGGAGACGTTCGCCGCGGATTTCGGTGCACAACTTCGTCTCGACAGTAGGCTGGAGCAGAGATGCGAGTGGTCATGTATTCTCTGGTTGAAAGATCACTGGGCTGACGAAGCCCGAAAGGCAAAGATAGATCTGCACCAAACGAAAGAACGCGTAAGTGCTTCACCGGATGTCACGAAGACAACTGAAACACTCTTCACCAACTCCCAATTCCTAAACACCGTAGCGCAGGTTTACTCGAAACTCTTTAGCGCCCAAGAGAAATCGTGCACTGTGAAGAGTTTTCTGAACTGCCCCTTCATGGGTGAGCGCCAAGACTTGCTTAACAAAGGATCCCTGGCCACCGTGTTCGTTACGATACTTCAAAAGGCAACGTTCTACGCCATGCTCGACCGTCACCCACTTGACAGTGGGTTACTTGACGAAGAGTACAATGATGTCTATGGGGTCGATCTGACTGTTTACCAGGATCTAGAAGACTCGCTAACTGACGGACGATTTGAGAAGTTGTACGAGGCCGTCGTGAAGCGAGGCACAGAACTCGCTGGATTCCGACCAGCGTAACTTCATGGATAAAGAAGGAACCAACGAGTTGCGAGGATCGAATCTACCCAGATCGTCTGATCCGCGCCGATCTGATTGTGTCAGAGGCTGTCATTGTAGACAGCTGGGAATCCGATACTTGGTTTTTGAAAACATCAGGTCTATTTATGACGACTTTCAAGCGCCGTTTACGTGAGCGAGCATGGCTCGAAGAACTGCAATCATCATCGCAATCATCCTAATCATGATAGTAGCGTTTAACGCGGCCTATCTACAATCACTACCAACGACAAGAAAAATGACGGTGCAGAGCTATGACTTCTTCTTCGTTGTTCCTGGTTTGAGTGGGAACAATCCCACGATCACGGTGAGAACAGGCGACACAGTCGTACTGGTCTTGGAAAACCGGGGGACAAAGAACGATCATGAATTCTTCATGCTCACTCAGTCAGACTTCGATAATTATACGTCAGCCCTACAGCGGGGCCAAAACGCTACAGAACCCGACCCCGCCTTTACCAACGGATCAGTGGAGGATGTTGCAGCCGGGACGTCGAAGACAGGGACATTTGTTGTGGGACAGCCTGGAACGTACGTATACGCCTGTCTTGACAAGATGAGTACAGAACCCTTAACCCATGCAAATAAGGGAATGTACGGGACGTTCATTGTGCAAAGTGGCGGCTTATTCGGCATGACAAGATCCATGGGAAACCTCGTGACCAACACGTTCAGCAACGCCCTTCCCAATATCCCGCCCATCATCATATGGCAAGCCGTTATCGTGCTAGCGCTAGTAGCACTGATCAAACGCGACCGAACGTAGCACCGACTGTAAAGGAAACCAGCGGTCGACAAACGCTCTAGCGAACTTAGCCCAATTCTGGGCTTCCGCATTAGGAAAAATAGCAAGCATTGGGAGCGATTTGTTGGTCTGCTCACGAACAGAAGAAAGTATCTATATGCACCGCTTGCGGTTCTAGCCAGACGACTTTCCAGGTCGCGAAGAACACATGACTGGCGGATGGTCTCCTCCGAAGAACGCGAAGATTTGGGGGCACTTGTTCAACGAGGTAGTTCGCGCGAACCATTGCATGATGTGCGGCGCTTGTGTTGCGTCTTGCCCGATCAACGTTTTGAATGTCAATGTCAACGAGGAGCCCGTGATCAAAGGACCGTGCGCCGCGTGCCAGGTCTGCTATTACAGTTGCCCAAGACTCGAGTTACCCCTGGATGAGATCGAATACTATCTTTTCGGAAGAACTAGGAAGGTCGAAGAGGAATCGCTTGGCATTTACAAGAACGTCTATTCAGCTAGGGCTTTGGAGGAGGAGATCTGGCGTGCAGGACAAGACGGTGGAACCGTCATAGCGCTGATGACGCACGCTCTTCAGATCGGATTGATCAACTGCTTTGCGACATCGGACTTCACAAAATCAAATTCAGTTTTCGTTCTCGGGAGCGGCATGACCCTGAAGACGGTGCCGGTTGTAGGTGATACGGCTGCGGACCTGATTCGCACCGCAGGCTCGAAGTATACGCATGGTGGCGTTCTAGGCGTTTTATCTGATGCGGCCACATCTTATCCAGACGGTAAGGTGGGCCTCGTTGCATTACCCTGCGAACTCCAAGGGCTATGGCGAATGTACACATCAATGCAAGCCACAATCAAGTTCGGTGGCTCTTGGATCAGAGGAGGCCGTCCAGTTCTGACGATCGGGCTATTCTGCTCCAAGGTGTACTCTCATGATAAACTGGTGACCGAGTTTCTCCAGAAGAAGAACGGCATCGACCCAGCTACGATTACTAGGACCGTGATCAAACGCAACCGATTCAAAGCCTATGCTGGAGCAAACATGGTTCTCGACGTGCCGACGAAGGAACTGGAACCGTACATGAGCCCCCCATGCCACTATTGCATCGACTACGTAGCTGAATTGGCGGACATATCCGTTGGAGCAGTCGGCTCACAGGATGGATGGACTACCGTGATCGTGCGCTCGGAACTAGGTCAGAAACTCTTTGACAGCGCAGTCAAGTCAAAGGCCATCGAGGCGGTCCCCATTGAAACAGTCAAACCGGGTCTACCGTTCGTCGTCAAGATCTCCAACAAGAAGAAACGTGAACGCAACGCCTACTACCTTAGACGCGGATTACGGGAAGGATTCTTAGAACATCGGAAGCAGGATTTGCTGCAAATAGCTTCAGCTCCAAAATCAAACTAAACCCGATCATGTTCGCAGGGATGTGTCGACCAGTGGTAGATAGTACATTGGCGCTGGTAGGAAGCGGAGTGTTCGCTTCCACTACTTTTGTTATCATCCTTCATTTCGTCGAATGGTTCCGCATCGGAACTTTGCCCCGAGTCGGCGACGGAAACATCCCATCAAACGGTGGTGCGTCCAAGTCTTTCATATTGAACGGCGCGCTGGGGATTGAGATGGTTTACTACTTTCTCCTACTGATAGCGTTCGCAGTCTTCTTTTCTGGGAATCTGCTTTTCCTGACACTTATCGCATTGCTGGGAGTGATTCACCTTACGGCATTGCAGGCGTTGCTGAGTAAGAAAGGAGGGGATCTTCCGCGGATGTTGACAACTCGGCGCGTCACGGGTGTTCTACTGTTTGACACTGTGGAACTCATTATCCTAATCGTACTAGCGGTCCAGTTCTACCCGTTCTTTCAAGCAATTATCTGACGCCGAGATCCGCGAAAGCCTAGATCAGAAATCTGCTGCCCCGCTGACAGCCCACTTCGAAAAATACTGTTTGAAATGCTATGTAACCGTCACTTGTATGGAGTGCAGACCTGATGCGCCGTTTGGGAAAGACTGCTCCGCTAAAGCATTCTGAACGGTTCCCGCACCATCGTAGGCCCTGACTGTTACTGTCGTGCTGCCCTTGTTTGTCGGTGTCCACGCGTAAGCCCAGAGTACCCATGAGTACGGTGAACGCGGCGCCTTTAGTGTGGCAAGATTCCAAGTTCTTCCGCCGTCAACGCTTACCTCAACTTTGCTGATTCCTCTATCCCCAGCGAAGGCTACTCCAGCGATGGGAATAGGGTCGCTCACTTGGGCTTGGGGTGAGGGATAGTAGATGAGGGAGGTCGTATTGATTCTCGCGTCATTTGACCACCCCCGATCCTGCCAGT
>PMBQ01000243.1 GCA_003152955.1 Candidatus Bathyarchaeota archaeon | reverse complement strand
TCAGAAGAGCTTTCGCTTCAGCCTTCAAGGGACATTCCATTGCAATGGCAAGTTTCCTCATCTTCGTTTCGCTCCTATCCGCTGGTACGGCTGTATATGGTCGGCCGTTCTTTGCTCCGATGGATGTCACGGTCACGACAACTATCCTCACGACGACAACCACCTGGATCACCTCAACAGTATTATCCACTTTGACTCAGACAATTTCAGGCCTATCAATCACTGTAACTTCTATGACCAGTACGAGCACAACAACGGTGACTGGTGTGCCTAGGACTCCTAAGGTTGTCACGGTGAACGGTGCTGCGCGGATTAGTACGGCACAGAGCAGGTTCGGTGGGGCAAGCGGCTCGTTTACCGGTGGCTATTTGTCGCTGGCGAATTCGGCTGATTGGAACTTTGGTGCTGGGGCGTTCACGGTTGATTGGCGGTTCATGCCGAGCAGGGTTACAGGTGACGATGGCATGTTCCAGTTGAACTCTGGAAATGGGGCTCAGCTAGCCATCGCGATCTATGCATCAAAGATATGGATACAGGGTTCTGGAGGGACGCCCGGGAGCTATGGACCCACGCTGACTGTGAATAGTTGGCATCACTTCGCGATTGTTCGCAGCGTTAACACAATGAGCTTCTAGTTGGACGGTTCATCGATCTACAGCTTTGACTGCACTGGACAAACATACAGCAACGGAGGAAACCTTCTGTGGATTGGCATGTACGTGGACACCTCGCACGTCTTCAACGGTTGGCTTGACGAGTTTCAAGTGAGCAAGGGAATTGCGCGGTGGACAAGCGGATTCACACCACCCACGAGCGCGTATTCAGGCGATTCTAACACTGTGCTAATGCTGTATATGGACGGAACTGATGGCAGTGCAACTTTCATCGACGGCTAGCAAGCTGCGTTCCCGAGTCTAGGGATTCCATCGCATGAATCCCACATTCTTTTTTTTTAAGGTCGCTTCGAAGATGTGTCGAGTCTACTCAACCAGAAGCCAACCGGGTCCTCGGGGATTCTGGTGCTGACGCGTTGTGTGAGTTGGGCAATTCTAGGCGCGTTCTAGGAGAAAAATGTGTGAGATTCGAACAGAATTATTGGTAGCCCGGGGGAGATTCGAATTCGGGTTGCTTTTGGTTCTCCCGTCGGCAGGTTTCTCCTTTGGTGGAGGGGATCCAGAGCCGTCTAGTGGCAGGTTTCTGGCGCCAATGCTATGCGTAGTCCCACGAGGTTTGACCACTACACCACCGGGCTACCCGCGGAAGCGAATCGAACGGGCGTATCTTAAAGTTTCGTTCGTATTTGATCTTCAGCGGGTCATGGCGAGGTCCGCAATGTCCTTGCTAATCTCGCACATCGACTTCAAAGAAGCTACTGCAGACGTTGTCTTGTCGAGAAGTTCCGGACGGAGACCAAGCAGCGCTCGCTCTGCCTCTCTAATCCTCTCCACGGCGAGTCCATACATGTTCTCAACATCAGAAGCAAGATCCAAGTTTCGCGAGAGCACTGCCTCAATCGAATTACTGTACATCGAGTTCAACGCCTCACCGCTCTTCTCTAGAGCGCGCAGGAGTGGCGCCGGGATCTTTGACTTCTCTCCTGGGACGTTTTGTGCGATAGACGCTGAGTAATCCCCGAAATGCTCGATGAGGCTCGACAACAATCGGTAGTCGAGACAATCCACTGGACTCGCGTGAATTCGTTCCGCCGTCGAAAGATCCGTCAATGCTGCCCTCACCATTCGCACTAGCAGAAAATACAAACGATCTACTTCCTCATCTCTCTCAACGACAGTGGCCGCAAGTTTCCTGTTGCTGCTAACGAAAGCACTAATGGCATCCTGTTCCATGGCCTTGGTGATAGAGTGAAGTCGGCGAATTACTTTCTCTGGGGCAAGCAATGAAGGCTCAATGAGGCACTGTATCACGATTTTGTGAGCGTCTTCTTCAACAATCTCCAATCCGATGAGCTTCTTCAAAACAGATTTCGCATTATCGCGGATTTGGGAGTCCAAGGTTTCTTTCGATTCAATCTGGATGATATCGTAACCGAGGAGGTACTTTTCTTCAATTTCGCGTTCGAGAGTCGGTGCGGGCGAAAGTGTAATGGATCTTGACGACTTGTCATGCCCGGAATACAAGCCCACCATGAGCTTACTGTCCTTCCCCTCAGCGAAGGTCAGCAGTGATCCTTTGTTGACAGAATGGAGGGTAACCCATGACTTGGGCAGTGTTACAAAGCAGGTGCCGTCTGAGGTTCTCTGAACCCTTCTGACTTCCATGGCTTCTCGAATGATGATTTTCTTTAGAGTCTTTAAAGGTTCGCCCAAATCCATAGGGAACTCTTAAGTGAATTTACAGAAAACACCCTGGATTAATCGGAATCAATTCTGGAGTAACGGTGCAAGTGCGGAGCATGTCAATATCTGGCAGAAGGATATCTGCTTCTCTTATGTTGGCGACGACAGCAGCCAACGCTGCGCTGTATGCGGCGGTCGGCGCGCTCTGGACGGTTTTCCCAATTACGGTTTTCGGCGTCAGGTTCTGGCCGCAAGTCTTCGTCCCAGGAGGCTTCGCTATCCTATTCGGTCCCTGGACCGGTGGGGTGGGGGCCGCGATCGGCATTTTCCTCGCGGATGTTATTTATGGGCATCATGACGCTCTGCTCAGCCTCATAGTAGGCGTACCCTCGAACTTCCTCGGTTTCTTTATCATTGGGTGGATAGCCCATAAGGATCTGTCGAGTGCGGTCAAGCGAATTCTGCTCTTCGTTAGTCTTCTCATCCCAATTGCTCTCGCAGTCTACGGGATTGTGCTGTTGGCTGATCCCACTGGTTTCTCGAATCCTCAATTTCTCGTTGCGATTGTCGGGCTCTTAGCAGTCGCTTCTAAAGTTTGTCTCACGCTTCTGCGCATTCGGTGGGCTGATATCGAGACCGCTGCCTCAATCGGGCGCGGC
>PMBQ01000118.1 GCA_003152955.1 Candidatus Bathyarchaeota archaeon | reverse complement strand
AGTTCTCACGTGGATATGAAATCATGGATTTCGAAGCGCGGGCCAATCGTAACTTGTTTCAGTGTTTATGACGATTTCTTCCACTACAAGAGCGGAGTGTACCACCATGTAAGCGGAAGCTTGGCTGGCGGACATTGCGTTTGTTGCGTAGGCTATGATGACAACGCTCAGAATTGGATTTGTAAGAATAGTTGGGGACCCGCCTGGGGCGAAAACGGTTTCTTCAGAATCCAATATGGCCAAGTGGGTATCGATAGCCTAATGTGGGCTATCAGTCTCTAAATATCCGATTGTGAACCGTGCAGGACCTAACCATTACTCAAGTCGACAATACGAAATCGCTTTTCACCCCATTGGGATCACGCATTAGGATTCTTCTCAAGGAAAATCCAACAACAGGTTACAGGTGGAAGCTGCACAAGTACGACAGTGGGATCATCCGACTGCAGTCAGATGAATTTGTGGCACAGCAAGGGACTCTGATCGGGGGAAGTGGAATTCGGCAATTATGTTTCCTGGCAGCAACAGTTGGCAGAGCAACCATAGAATTGAGAACTATGCGAGAATGGGAAAAACCTGAATCAGTTCTTGACACATTTGTAATTACGATTAATGTGGAAAGAAATATCCCGTAGTTCTGGGGGATGGAACTCATGGTGCGCACACACAACTGCATGAACGAAGACGTCTGAAATCTGCCTGCCCTTTGTGTCTTCTTCGGTTGCAGGCGTCATGGATTTTAGTGCGGTAGGACTAGTGTATCCTGGTGCGGGTAGAGTTTTGGTTTCGCTAGGCAAGATTTTGGTTCCGGTGGATGGTTCGCCGTACGCGAAGAAGGCATTGGAATGCGCGGTCACCCAGGCTAAGATGTCCGGTTCAAGTATCACAATTATGTATGCGGCGCACTCGCACATCGCACCTTTGGCACGCAGTCTGGAAGATCATGGAAAGCGTATTCTTGAAGAGGCAAAGGGAACCGGTCAAGCAGCGGGAATAGACACCAACACATTTCTTGTTTATGGACCTCCAGCAGACGAGATCTTAAACAAGGCCGAAACCGGAAAGTATGATATGATCGTGATCGGCAGTCGAGGACGTACGGCGGCCAAGTCATTTCTCCTAGGGAGCGTATCGGACAAAGTAAGCCACCACGCGAAGTGCCCAGTGCTAATAGTAAAGTAGGAATCAGTGATCGTCTTTGTGCCGACAGGCGCAGACTTCTTCAGGAGTCGCATATGCAAGCTGGAAACGACTGCAGTTTCCTTCATTGAGAGCTTGGAGGTTATTGTGTCGATAATGGTGCGAACATGGCAGTCTCAACTGTCGTATTGGCAGTCTTCTTGTGTGTGGTATAGCTGGTGCGTGCACACACACATGATCTCCCGAGCTACGAGTGCACCGCGAAGAAATACTGGCGAAAACAATAAACAGGCAGGTGGCAGGTTGAGTTTGGATTGAGGTTTGGTTTCAATCGATGAGCCACTATTGTAAACTATGTCAACCAGCTAAGATATTTCGATCAAACGACCTACTGCATGAACATCATTGGACAGCTCATCGAGATTCATGCTGTGACGTTTGTCATCATTTGCGTCAATTTCACTCAGGATTTCATGGCTGTGCAGTCTGCGGTTGCCGATACACGAAGAAGCATCCGGAACTAGACTAGCATGAGATCAACGACTTATGACGCAAGCTAGACAGCGCTGGATCTGAACCTCAGTCTGCTGAATAAGATGAGCTGCATTTTGAAGATGATTCTTGAACGCAATTTGAACCGTCGTTTCAGGATTGTGTGTGAATGGATGAAAAGTCTCTAGCCTACGTTTGTGTAAGTTCTCTGTGGTTGGTAAGCCCGGTTAGTACCTGACCCCTGTAGCGGTCGGGTGTGTGAATGGACGGTCTTCTGGAGCGGCTCCTTGAATGCGTCATCGCGCGCGAATAGGTGATTGCCGTGTCCAGGCCAACCAACAAGAATGGAGGAAAAGATCCGGGGAAAAGCATAAGCTCCTGGACAGGATAATTAGGACGGCCTGAACGCCACGCAGAAGATCCACCCGAGAATCACAAGCTGGATCAGACTTTTCATAGGTGGGTTGAGTGGTGCGCGCACACACACACAAAACTGACGAGAACGAGAGTTCAATTCTCAGCGCTCGCACCGGAGTATGCACACGCCAAGGTATACACGCTTCAGCTCATTCCGCATTGCGTTTCCACTAGTTTCGTGTACGTGATCCTAGCGGAGAGCTCGTTCACAAAAATCACAGAAAATGTCAGACTTTCTTATTGCGCGAAAGCAGTAGGGGCAGAATTGCAGCTGAAAATGGTTGAGAATCGCGGCTAATGCTTGGTTACCTTCTAGCAAGAGCTGTTGGTCGCTCAAAACTTGCCCCGGCGGATGTTTTCGGATTCGAAGATAAGTCCTCAAGACTTCTTCCACGGTTTGACCTGTGAGAATTCCAGTTACAAGTTCCTTGATATCCTGCGAAGGGAATTGTGGAAGCACATTCCTGGCAGCCGTCGGCACCTCGATATCACGACCTGTTCGAGAGTAACCAACTATGAATTGGGTTAGATCACTCGACATCGCGGGAGTCTTTCCAATCTCTCCACATAGAAGGCAAGAAATTCTCTCCAAGCGTCCTGAGGTCCATCCAGATCTCACATTCTCAGAATTGTATCCTCCAGATTGAGCAGGCGCTCCACAGAAAGGGCAGCGAGTGAGTTCGTGTATTCCAGCATAACTTGGTGCTCGACCAGCTTGAGGACTCGGTGTAGGAGGAACTCTAGTCGCATTTCTGCGGAGCAGTACTGAGATTTCGTTGCTTTGAACTCCAGTTTGCAGGGTGATCTTCCCACATCGAGGGCATTCTCGTTCAGTTTCAACGGGTCTTCTAGTGCCGGGCTGATCTGATCCGTGCCCACCATCGGATAGCGGGATGATCCACTGAATCGTCGACGCGCAGAACGGGCAGCTTAGTAGTCTGAGTTTCGGCTCCAATCTTGTGTCTAATAGCGCTTTCAAAAGGCGACACTTTTTTCATTTGCGGCTGCCCTGAATCATCTTGAGTCTCTGGTGCAAAGTGGTGGAGGGGGCGGGATTCACACCGATTGCGGTGGCTTTCACGGGTTTGAGGAATTGATTTATGAATGATATTCTCTGGCCAAGAGACTGGGAAATGCTCGCATTGTTTTGTGTGTGGGTCTCGTGGTGCGGGGAGTTAGCTTTGCACCCACGTTTGAACCCACTTGATTGCCGACGACCAGAGATGTAGAGGTTTTCAACCCCAACTTACCGACACATATAGCAGAGAGATGAGATGAAAAATAGAATACTATGGATGGCTGGCGTTGAGGATGTTCGATTTACTCACTGTAACAAAAGCCTTAGCCAGAAGGCCTGATGCGCTCCTAAGGAGTATTCATGCAGAATCTCTGCGTCTCCTGCGCAAGAAAAACTCCACAATGGCGACTCCGACGGCTATGCTCACCACGCTTATGCCACCGACACTTAGCTTCAATCTACAGCTTCAATCTACGTGGCAATCATCGGAGATCAGGAATCGAAATGGACAATCGAAAGCCAAGAACCAAGAGTCTGATACACACTCCGTCACAGACAAAGCTGTTCGGTGCCGGGAAAGGCACTTTCCATTACCTGCGGGATTCGCGGTCTACTCGAAAGTCAGCGGCAAATTGCCTTGCCGGGGAAACAGCTGTGTCGACAAACTTTATTCTTGACGTGCGCGTTATCACGCACCTGAGTTGATCTGTATGGCAGTGAAAGTGATCGAAGTGATTGGTGAATCGTCAAAGAGTTGGGAAGACGCGGCACAGAACGCAGTAGAATCGGCAGCCAAGACCGTTCGAAACATCCTTGGGATCGAAGCCGTTGGATGGACCGCAGCCGTCAAGAACGGCAAAATAACAAAGTACAAAACGACAACCAAAATAGCATTCGGAGTAGAGTAAGGACCAGCCTGCTGACAGCACTCCTCGGCTGAGACGACTACTCCCCCTCTTTTCATTTGGGCGGCGCGCGTGCCGTGCGTTCTACGAGAAACTAGAGGCTGGTGAATGTACCTTTCAATTCGTTGAGAGGCAACTTGAGGTTCAGCGCGTCTTTGACACTCTCAACAGATTCAACAGGAACTCTCCCATTTACATAACTTAGCACAATCCTCTTGCCCAGAACCTCTTTCGCAGCCTCTTTCTCGAACTCAACGATGACATTTGTCATCTTCAACCCGGAAGGATCGAATTCCACATCTTTCACTTTGCCGAGTTGAACCATGTCTTTGCTGTACACTAGAAAATTCTTGATGTCACTGAAGAACAACTGCAATCCCGATTCAACATGTGTGTGAGTGGCATAGCTGGTGCGGGCGACTGAATTTGAACCGTCGTCGTGCGTCGTCAAAATTGTGTGTGCGCACCAGTAGCGCCGCACATACGGGATTGCTTGCTCTTTGACATTCGCAGGAACCTAGACCGTGTCAACGATTGGCTACAAGACGGGACGACAGTTCCTATTTTTGGCTTCAATGGTGCGAGTCACACAAAACGTTAGGATAAATCGTCTTTTTGAATGTCGTGAAGATTGCTATGACTGCTGTAACAATGGTTCTGATCTACTTGACTGCGGTGGTGGCGGTTGTGATGATGTGGCGCGGACTCTGGGGCCTTCTCGACGAATATGTGTGGCCTAAGAATCCTCGTCGGANNCTATCCTCATTGTGATTGTTCTAGCTCGCGTCTGACGATTTACCCGGTCTCCACTCCTCTAATTCTAGGGAAGAAACTTCCTCCCGGACTCTATCGGTGTGATTCATGTAGCGTTTTTGATGGCAGGAAGAAATTCGGATCTCGCAAATCCATCAATGGCGGCTCAATGTCCAACTGCCAGAAGAGCGAGTTCAGTTCACCTCTATGTTGAAGCTCCTCCTCGATCATGTGGATCAAGATATCCCTGAGCTGAAATTGCAGTGTCTCTCCGTCTTCTCTGACTTGAACGTAGCGTTCCAAATCGTCTGGTGTCAGCTTCTCCACAAGCGACATGACATGTGAGTCCACCTTCTTCTCCTCTGCTTCAGTCTCGCTCTTAGTGTAATGCTTCCCAATTGGGAGAGGTTCATACTCGGAAATCTTATCCTCGTAGAAGTAAATGAACCAGTAGCGATACGCGTCTAGGACGTGAATGTAGATGTCGATTATGGAGGGGTGTGATGCGCCTCTGTCCTTGTATCTTTCCTCTTCCGGGATTTTTGTGAATATGGCACTCAGGTACTTCTTTCGCGCGTACGAATTGTACTTGTACCATTCCTTAACGGAGTCGAGTTCTGACTTCATGATTCACGATGGTAATTGATTCAGGTAGATTAAGAGCTTTGACGGATGAAAGCGTGAAGGCATGAGAGTCC
>PMBQ01000293.1 GCA_003152955.1 Candidatus Bathyarchaeota archaeon | reverse complement strand
CATGGGCAACCGATCAACCTTTCCTGCTGACTCATTCAAAAACTGCCCTAAAGTGGAGGCCATCTGTGAACCCAAAAGAACATTAACGGCCTTTCCGGTCCAACTCACTAATCAACCGTGAGACATAATGTCTCGAAAGAAATCACGGAATTATTGGAAAAGCGCGATGGACGGAATGGCGCGAAGTAGACGCAAACGAGGAAAAATGTACAGCGCCAGGGAGATTCAGCAGGTTGCACGTCAGGTGAGTAAATGGGAAAATGGAGAATTGAAACAGTGGCTTAAGAAAGCGCCTGAGCGGCAGGAAGTGTTCGAAAATCCATCGGGGATGGTTCTGCGACGAATCTACACTCCCATCGATGTGTCCTCGCACAGTTATTCAGATGATTACGGTTTGCCAGGTACGGCACCGTACACGCGTGGGGTTTACCCGACGATGTACAGGGGGCGTATGTGGACGATGCGGATGTTTTCCGGATATGGTACGCCGGAAGAGACCAATGCCCGACTGAAGTATTTGTTGAAAGAGGGCGAGACTGGACTTAGTATCGCTTTCGACATGCCCACCCTCTATGGGTTTGATGCTGACCATCCGCGAGCGGAGGGCGAAGTCGGAAAATGTGGTGTCAACGTCTCATCGCTCAGGGATATGGAAGTCCTTTTTGACCAAATCCCACTCGACGAAGTGAGCACTTCCATGACCATCAACGCGCCGGCGTCCGTGCTCACGTGCATGTATATCGCTGTCGCTGAGAATGAGGGTGTTTCAGGCGAGAAACTTCGAGGCACCGTGCAGACGGACATCTTGAAGGAATACGCGGCTCAGAAAGAATGGGTGTACCCTCCTGAAGCCCACTTGCGAATAATCAGGGACATGATGCTTTACTCAACTAAACATTTGCCGCAATGGAACTATGTTAGCGTCAGCGGTTACCATATTCGCGAAGCCGGTTCAAGTGCTTTGCAGGAACTGGCTTTCACCCTAGCGGACGGCTTCGCATATGTTGACCTTGGGATTGAAGCTGGACTGAAGGTGAATGACTTCGCACCGCGGCTTTCATTCTTTTTCAACTGCGGGATGGATTTCTTCGAGGAGATCGCCAAGTTCAGGGCNNCCCACGTTCGCTACTAATGCGTTTTCACACTCAGACTTCCGGAGTATCGTTGACATGGCAACAGCCCCTGAACAACATCGTGCGCACAGCGGTTGAAGCGTTAGCCGCTATTCTTGGAGGAACACAGTCACTGCACACTAATGCGTACGACGAAGCGTGGGCTCTTCCTACTGAACAAGCAGCTCTTATAGCGCTGAGAACCCAGCAGATCATGGCTGAAGAGACGGGTGTGGCGAATGTGATCGACCCCCTCGGAGGCTCATATTATGTGGAATGGCTAACTGATGAGATGGAGCAGCGTACATACGAATACCTCGCTAAGATAGAGGACCTCGGCGGAATGCTTTCAGCTCTGAAGAAAGGCTTCATTCAGAAGGAAATCGCAAACACCGCCTACAAATACCAGCGACAGATGGAAGAGGGTCGGAAGCTTGTTGTCGGAGTTAACGCCAACAAGATGGATGAACCTTCGCCCATTCAAACATTGAAGATCAGTGAGAACGTGAGACACAAACAGCTCGCACGGCTTCATGAAGTGAAGAAGATGCGAGATGCGGGGGCAGTGAAAGAGGCTCTTGAGGCGTTACGCAAATCATTTGAAAAGCCTGATACAAACTGCATATATCCTATGCTCAAGGCTGTAAAGTCATATGCCACTCTCGGAGAGATTATTGATGTCGGGAGGAAGGTTTTTGGCGAATGGAAAGAGCCATCAATTCTATAGTTTGGCGGTGAGACGATCTCAACAGCCAAGATGGTGACGAGTAAGCGGCATAATGCGAAGATCAGGGTGCTCGTGGCCAAACCCGGGCTCGTGTAGGCATACAGCCAAACGGGCACGACCGTGGCGCCCTAGTTCTATGCAGAGCTCTCAGAGACGCAGGTATGGAGGTCATATATGCAGGGTTACTGGCAAGCCCCGAGCAGGTCGCACAGATGGCGATAGATGAAGACGTGGATGTTGTTGCGATGAGCTTGCTGAACGGTGCTCACATGACCGCATTCCCTAAGGTAGCTAAGGCTCTGAGAAACAGGAATGCGCGTGACATTCTTCTTGTGGGCGGCGGAATAATCCCTGAAGAGGATCGGTCGCGATTAGAAAAAATGGGCATAACGGGCAACTTTGGACCAGGGACCTCATTGAAGACTATCGTTGACCATATCGAAGAGCGCGTGAGAGAGGAGCGCTGGAAGTAGGTTCAGGTGACTTTCTCGAAGTTCTCAATGTCCAGTATCGAACCGACTCGCTTCGATCTTTCCTTGAAAACCGCCCGAACTCTCTCGCCTATCGAGACGTCACCTTTGGTCTTGTGAACGATTCCACCGTGAGCTCCCGGAAACCGCACAAGCGCCACACCGACTGGTTGCGCGAGTTCTTTTCCATCTGCATCCTGATGACACA
>PMBQ01000049.1 GCA_003152955.1 Candidatus Bathyarchaeota archaeon | reverse complement strand
GTGAGTTACATGATGGATCTCGCATTGGTTGATTATGATCCGAGCACGATGAACAAGGAAGAGATAATTAGCATTGTCAGGAAAACTGGGTATGACGTAGTTCCAGTGGCTACGTGACCTCTAAATCTTCTCGACCACTTACCGTGACCCCATAGAGTAGTAACAATGCGCCTAGTAAGATCAGGGGCACAGCGAACAGTACGTTCGGGTATATCGTAACATTCCGGATAGGATCTGCGAGGTTCTCTTTGAGCGGCATGGGCGCTGATCCGAACGCAATAACCAACACAACTGCTCCCAAAATTAGCGCGAGTTTATTCATCTTACCGCTCCACATCCAAAGTTGTGTTCTTCGCAATTCACCACACGTACTCGTATAAATCAACGAGCCCTGACACCGGTCTCTGAGGGATTATGGCTTTCACTGGCTCGTCTAATCCGGTTGACAGGTGTCTAACCAGAAACCTCGATAACTCAGCCCCACTCGATGCGCACGTGTACGATTCCATAATCGACTAACTCCTCAAGATGTTCCTTCTGTGTGGGTGGGTCAGTTTCATCTCGTAGTTGTAGCTTGTAAGTTCATTCTTGAAGACTGGGCGGCTGCTCTCTCCACCCGCACCTCCGCATATCACGTACCGAACAAGAAAGAAGGGCCGCGGGAGACCTGAGGAGATTTGGTCTGCGATCAGAATCGGTTCAACGCCATGTTCTGATTGAAACAGGATGGAGAAGTGGTCGGATAAGTCGTAGACCAAGGCTCCATCGAGCCAAACGGCTGGACGTTGACGATGAACTCGTATCGATAAGCTATTAGTATACTGCGTCAGTCTCCATATCGCGCTGGTTGAACGTTGATGTCACGGTTTGAAAAGGAAGGTCAAAGACTCGCATGCGAGAAATGCGGCTTCGAAACCAACAGCCAAAGAATCTTCACGCTGCACAAGAACTCCCCCCGAATCTAACCTGACCTTCTGCTGGGGCAACAATGGAGAACGTAGTCGAAGGCTTTGCATTCAACGATTTCTGTGCGCAGTGCCAGAAAGTGATGGAACACAAGATTGCGCTGGACGGGAAGGAATTCTGGGGGGCCTGCAATTCCTGTGGACATAAACGCCCCATGACAGATCCCAATCAAGTGTATTATCCGAAAAACGACTTGTGGGTAACTCGATTCAAGATCGGCAATCTTCCCAGCGTCGTGACTGGCAAACTTATCGACGCCGCAAAACATTCGAAGAAAACCATGTGAAGAATAGTCCGCTCAGTGATTTTCGATGTTGTTCTAGCAATTCGAGCAGGCGTAAGTGTAACCATCTTCAATCCATGCAAGGACAATCTCGACACACCGACTCATCGATGCCGCAGTTCACGATCTCGAATTCATAATCAAATGCTGCCGCCAAACGCGCCGCACTCATCCAGTGCAATTCCATATGGCGCGATCAGTTTTTCGCCCAAAAGTATCCGCAGGCTGCAGACATCGATTGGGATTCATTGTAGCATTTTGGATTTCCGCGGGACTGCAAACCGAAATTCGTGAAGGCACGGAGAATTATGGTGAAGAAATTTTTTCTTGCGCGATGGGACAAGGCTTATATCCAAATTAATTACCGTACGTCGAAATCGTAAATTTATTCGGAGGATCTCGAGTACAAAAATTGCAGACCAGACCATACGCTTACAGGCATATTGTTGCAACGCTGATTGGATGTCGCGCCAACCTTCTTGACGACAAACTCCTCTTGAACATGACCCTGAAAGCGATTCGTAATGCGAACATGCAACTGGCAAAAACTACAATGCTCAACCCACTAGTCTACAGAGTGGGAGACGACATAATGGGGGGCGGAGTGAGCGTTAACGCATTGATTACAACAAGCCATCTAACGATCCACACGTCACGACTCTACAGGACGGTTGAGTTCGACTGTGCCACATGTGGCTGCGAGAGCGATCCTTGGGCAGCCCTCGACACCTTCAAACTGGCGCTGAGGCCGACACACGTTACTATGCAATATGAACACGACGATCTACAGCAACACGTCCTTACCGTGCCACCGATCAAGACCTGAGAATAACTCTCGGCAGAGGATCCGGGCGAATTTTCAGTCACACTAGACTATGAATGCTGATTCAGCCTGCGAGAGGTTACGTTAGTCCACATGTTCTATGGTCGGCGGTGCTGACTGTGGAACTGGGGCGAACTATACTGATTTTAGATAGCCTTTGAGGACTAGCCATTCTTCCACGGCAATGGAGACGAGTTCCTCTTCAGACATGTCGCGTTCTGCCGCTGCCTGGTCTAGAGCGCGAGCGATTCTGGGTGCAAAGTAGACCTTAACGGCAACGCCCGTCTGCTTCGCCAGCGCCTCTTCTTTGATTCTTTGTATTGGTCTCTCAGGGAACATCTTGAAACGATCGACCACCCTGCGTGCGTCTTCCTCTGGGAGGGGTGCGATCGCCTTGACTATTTCTGGGACCTTCCGTTCAAAATCTTTGGTCGGCAGTCTTCGGACACCTTCTGTTTTCAGGGCGCGGGCGATAAGTTCAGTGTGCTTGATTGGAATCGCCTCCGCTCGCAATCTTTGCGCCTCAGGTGGAGCTCTTGCAGCATGAATGTTCATTCCTCTTTCTCGCAGGTTGTACGTCAGTTCATATGCATCAAGAAGTTCACGCACGGCGCTTTCTGACCGTCCAAGGGCCTTTGCCACGGCTTTAACGCCCGCGAACCGTTTCGGGTCAAGTTTCATGAGTCTGAGGACGCCTTCGGCTTCTTCTTCGAGTTCGAGGTCATTTCGTTGAATGTTTTCGACGAGGGAAATCGACAGGGCCTCGGCGTCGTTGAGGGGCCTGATTATGGCGGGGACTTTCTTGAGGCCGAGTGCCTTTGCTGCCTCATACCGTCTCGAGCCCACAACAACCTCGTACTTCTTGTTTTTCGGTCTGACGAGGATTGGTTCTAGAATACCTTTCTCTTGTATCGAGAATTTCAGCTCGGTAATGTCTCCAACCGACTTTCGAACGTTGCTCTCACCAACGAATAGTTTGCTTGTTTCGAGATCGTTCATGAGTTCCAATTCTATGCCTCGGCTTTTGCGCAGTGAAGCAAGGCTCAGTATATAATCTTAAATGGTTCTGTTCAGAAAAATTGAGTTAGGTGCGAACCGGCTTGGATATACGTCGAAAGATAGATGGGGTTAACGTCATAGCCAGCGAGAATGAAGTATGGTTTGTGCAGGACGAACGGATATGCTGGACCACCAGAGAGGAGCTCTGGTCGGGCTCTTCGCGTCTAAGCCAGGTTCTACGGGAAAAGGGTTACAGAATTCACAGTCAGAGTTTTCCTAAGAAGCTTCGGGAACTCGTTCTGACGCTCTCGAAGTCTGGGTAACACAACACCCTTAGCACTACTTCTTGGCGGTGGTAATACCCACGCCATCAACGAGGACGTAGGATGTGAGGGTTGGTACGTCGACCTCCCACCACCTAATCCAGTGTTGTTCCTTTGAAATGGCTTTGACGGCTTGGAGGATCCGGATCATATTATCGCTCAGTCGCAGTCCCTTCACCGGTCGGGAAAGCCCACCATTCTTGATTTCAAACACTCCATCCCGGCAGATGGTTGAGAAATCGCCTGTCTGATAGTTCTGGAATCGCGTGTACCAGTTGTTCGTTATGTAGAGCCCTTCATGGGCTTGGTCGAACAGATCCTGCAGCGAGCTTTCGCCCGCTTTTAGGATGAGGTTTCGTGGTGTTGGATACATGCCTGTTCCTGCGTCGAAGGTGGCGCTGCCGGTTAGTGTGGCCTTGTGTTCTGCCGCGGTAAATGAGGTGTGAAGGTAAGTTTGTAGGACGCCATCAAGAATTATTGGAATCTCTTGGGTCGGGTATCCTTCATCATCTAACGCTATGGATCCCGGACCTTTTGTTAGACGACTGTTGTCGTGTAGCGTGAATATGTTGGACGCAACCTTCTTTTTGACCATATCTCCAAAGAACGAGAGCCCCTGATCGACAGTATAGGCGGAAGCTGAGCCGCCTACACGGTTCAGCAGATTGGCGAAAATGGACGGCCCGAAGACAACATTGTACTTTCCCGATTCGCCTGGTTCCGGGTTCTGAGCCATCTTGGCTATTTGCCCCGCGGTTCTTCCAGCCTCTTCTGGATTGAAGTCTTGAAAGCTTGTGGCGACGCTGACACCTTGGCCGGCTGCGTCGTCAGCTGCGAATGCGCGAATCGTCATCTCAATTTCAGTACCCTTGTCAGAGCCTTCAGCTCCTGCCGATGTTAGCACGTAATGCTCCCAAGCGTATGAGGTGACAACACCCGAAACTCTGACTGCGCCCTCTTTCCTTGCGGCGTTGATTCCTAGTTCGACCGCGTCGATGAGTTCAGTCTCAGCCTTGGCTACTCTCTCGTCGTAAATTCCTGGTACAGGTTGATACTTGAATGGTCCCTGTGGAAGTGTGAAATCAACATCTCCCTCAGGGGTTACTTTCATAGCCTTAACGAGTTCCTCGATTACGCCGTCTAGGTCGTTTGGGTTCTGCTCCTCGATTCTGCATGCGGCCCTTTTCTTGTTGGAGACTAGGTAGATGGTTGGTGCTTCGGTGAGCCAGCTGTTTGTGACGGTTATGGAATTGTTGCTGAAGCGGACCATACGCTCTTGGTTTCGAGTGAACCCTGCTGCGATTGATTGCACCCCGAGTTTCTTAGCGGCGGTAATGACCTTCTGCATTAAATCGTGTGGATTCACTCTTACTCACCCTCCCAGTAGAATCTGTCTTAATCGAATGGGGGGCCCACCTGTCCAGACTGGGGCGCCCTGCATCGGGTCACCCTTACCACATGTCGCTCCCGCGAACTCCATTTCCTTGCCGACCGCGTCCACGCTTCCATAGAGACCTGGCGTCGTGACTTCTAGGATCGGGTTTCTGACTGGGGTGGTGACCTTGCCATGCTCGATTAGATATGCTTCCAATCCTACGTAGCGTTGGTTATAGCGGCGGTCATCAATATTCCACTCCATAAAGCTCTTCATGTAGACTCCGTGCTTGACGCCTTCGATCAACTCTTCGCGCGAATAGTCTCCAGGTTTCATGTACGTGTTCGCCATCCGAATTATAGGTTCACGATCGTAGCCCACCGACCGAGCGGCCCCATTACTCCCTACGCCGAGTTCAGCTGCCGTTTCACGGTTCTGGAGAAAACCAGCTATCACCCCTTCTCTGATCAACGTCCTAGGTCCGGCTTTGACGCCCTCGTCGTCGTAGAGATAGAACCCATATGAATTTGGGAGAGTTGGGTCGTCCATGATTGTGACTTTTTCAGTGCCTATTCTGTGACCTAGCATGTCGGGTTTGAGGTAGGATTCTCCGGCCTGAGCAGCCTCCCTACCCAGAATTCGATCCGCCTCCTGTGGGTGACCGCAAGATTCGTGGCATATTATACCGGTTACTTCAGAACCCAACACCATGTCCACCTCACCTTTGGGGGGCGAAACACTTTCTCTCAGCAGTTTTCCAAGCATCTTAGCTTCATCGGCTGCAATTTCCTTAGGCTTCCAATCTTCGATCGCCTCCCAGCCGCGGCTCTGAGCTTCGTGGCGGATGCGCTGCACTGTTCCCTTGCCCGATTCGCTTGCTGTAAGGATGAAAAGCAAGCTGAGACGCGGAACTAGACCGTGAAGCTTCGCTCCGTCACTGTTGACATAATACTTCTCCGTCAACTCTTCGTCGAGTAGGAGAATTCGAGAGGGTAGAGAAACGTGAACGTTCTCAGGAACTAGACTCTTTTCGATGGTGAATAGAACTTCGAACTTCTCTTCTACCGGTACATCCAGAAAATCAACCTTCATTTTGGCTTTCCAATCGTCTTCCCAACTTTTCTCTTGGGAGAGTCGAATGGGTGATGCAGTCAATCGCCTTGCAGCCTTCGCAGTTCTAACAGCTGACTCGGCTGCGGAACACAGCTCCGTTCGGTCTAGACTGTTTGTGGAGGCAAAACCGAGCGCTCCATCTACAATTACTCTTATTCCAACGCCGAGTTTTCTGGTGAGGTTTACTGGTTCGGCTGTACCGTTTTTCAGGGTGTATGTGTGGCCGAGATCGCGTTGAACTCGAGCCTCAGCATACTTGGCTCCGAGGCTGAGTGAGTGTTCCATGACTAAACGTGCGTACTCTTCCATTGTTTCTGGCCGAGGTTTGCAACGTTTTGGATGGATTATAAGAATATCTCACTAGCGTCGAGGTATTCCAGAGCTCACGCTGCACCTCGTGAAAGAAAAAAAGTTCTTGTGGGGAGTTATTCGCAGCACTCCGGCTGCGTTTTCAATTTCTAGTATCGGTCGCGTCCGCGGTCGCTGCCGCCACCGTAGCCTCTACCACGGTCTCTGCCGCCACCGTAGCCGCCGCCTCTACCGCCATAGCCGCCGCCTCCGCCTCTACCGCCGCCGTAGGAACGGTAGGGTTGTTCCTCAACTTGCTTGTCGGATAGATTGTTCTGGGTATTGACGTCGCCGAGTGGGGTAGTTGCGGGCTCTAAGGTTCCATAGCGGCCTATGTTCAGGCGCATGGATCCTTTGAAAGGGCGTACGTATCCATTCTTAACTTCGACCGTGTCGCCCTCGTTCACTTTGTCTATGTTGTCGTCCCAGAGGGTCATGTAGATCGCGCCAGATTCGTCCCCGACAAGTGCGTCCAGAACACGATGAGTTGTACCATCCTGCCTGGAAACTGTCTCGCGGGCTTCGCCTTTCTGGACGACCTTGACTGTTGTGTTGACCTGTTTCGAGTAGGGGCCAAGTTCACTTACTTTTATACTAGGTGCCGAAACGCCGGGCTGTCTTTCTTCCTCTGACATTTTCAAGTCTACTTCTGTTCAAACGGTAGGCTCAGAACATGGTCGTGAGAGTCTTAAGGGTTATGATAGATACTGCATTTCGCCGTAGAGGTTCAACGCTTGCTTCGATAGAAAAAGCGACATTGCAGTCAATGTGCCTCGACCAAGGCACTGGAGTCTTGTAGGATAAGCGTCAAGGGAGGGTGAAAAATACGTCGGGTGGGACGCTCTGAGTTTGAATTCGTGCCTTCAATGAACCAGCTGAGTAACAGGTTGTCCCCACAAAGTTACACCATCCCCCCCAATGCAGAATGATTCGCTCTTTGGAGCCGTGGTCCCCCGGAGCAGCATGTGCTGTAGAGAGCGATCAAACGTATTTCATGAGTTCGTCCACCGATTCAAGTATCATATCCGGTTTAATCTTTGAGCAGCTGATGGTTTCTCGGTTTTCGACTCCTGTTAGGACCAAGACCGTGTGAACGCCAGCTCTATTGGCGCCCAGTATGTCAGTTTCTATTTGATCGCCCACCATAACCGCCTTCGATGGCTTTTCCCTTGCATGCTCGAGGGCCAATCGAAACATACGGGGGGAGGGTTTACCGATCATAATCGCTCTCTTACCAGAAGCGTATTCTAGCGCTTTGATAATCGGACCCGCCGATAATGCGGGTCCACGGTCGCTCATGAAGACAGCCCCCCCATAACTTCCGACTAGGAATGCCCCGGTTTTCAGTGCGCGCAGGGCTTTGTCAAGCTTTTCGTATGTTAGTTTGCGATCGAAACCAACCACCACCACGTTAGGCCTGTCCTCCGTGGGGTAGTGACCAGCGGCTTCGAGTTCGCGTCGCAAGCCCTCCTCTCCTACCAAGAAGAATCCTGCTTTTCCAAATCTTTGCGTAAGATAGAGCGCTGTCAAATAGCTGGAAGTGAGAATCTCTTGCAAATCAAAACTGAAGCCCAACCTCGATAGGTTCTGTTGGATTTCATTGCGCGTGTGGGTGGAATCGTTCGTGAGAAGCGCAGTTTTCTTGCCTAAGGACTTGATCTTGGCAACTAACTCCCTTCCGCCCAAATATCGTGGGTTCTCCTTCCCTATCGACAACACCCCGTCGAGATCGAAGAAGAAAACCCGAATTGCCCTGAAGTCCATTAGCAATCAGACTCGATAAGTGTGAGGGTATGAATACGATCAGAGGCGAATGAACTATTCGGCTTTGTGCTGAAATACGATTTGGGTATCTTCTGCGAACTGGGTGCTGGGGATTTTTGCTAACAATTAGGAATGAACCTGAACTCGTCAAGCGGGTGCAGCGATTGTTGTCTCAGCTCGCGCGGTCTTGTTCTTGTCGGCCCACGCGAATTTGCTCACGAGTGTCTTTGGATAGTACGCTTGCCACTCGTATTCCACTTTTCGGCAGAATTCAACAGCCACTCTGGGATCAACATAGTTCCTCAGCGAAGTCCCCAGGTTCCATTTCTTGCTCAGCCGCATTTGTTCAAGGCGTAGTTTGAGCGACTGCCTCCTCCTTGCCACTGCCTTTCCCTCATTCCCCTTAAGTGTCCGCAGCATGGCAAGTCGTTTCTCGTAAGTCTCCTGCCATTTCTTCGGTATCGCCTTTTGATGATTGAGTAATTGTGCCACGGCCGCATTAGCTTCCATTAAGACCATCTTCTTCTCCACATCCGAACTCGCTACCGTGACCTTCGACGTTTCTAATTGTTGTCTGAAGAGTTGTGTAGCGGAGAAAGTTCTGAACACTTTGGGACTAAGTCGTGGCATGGCTTCTGATAGGAATTCTCGGACTGCCTCCGTGGTTATTCCGCTGAAGATCCGATCACTACCTTCCATAGCGAACTCCTTGAGGTTGTTGTATGCTTCCGGTGACAGTTCCTGCTCTCTTTCAAACAGAATAGAGTCTTTTCCGAGGAAATGCAGCTTCACTTTGGGATGACTATTGTGGAGCCGTAGATGTTCACCGCGAAGACTCGTCGCGCCTACGGTCCCGCTCTCAGTCTCTTGTTCATCGCCGACGCGTATCTTGAAAACGTCAATCAGATAGGCTACGGTCGCGACCTTTCGACGCTTAACGTCTTCTCCGACCAGATTCTCGGCAATGTGCGTTCGAACCTTCACAATCTTCGACTCAAGTTCTCTCCCAAGATCAAACTTCTCTTGCGCTCTTTCCTGCTTCATTGGTGTAGCGTCGTGGAACCACACATACTTGACCTTCCCCGTCAGTTTGTCTGTCCATCGCGCTATCCACAGTTCGTCTGGTCGCCACTCCCGTCCACCCCATTCTCCTAGAGGTGTTGGTGCGCTTGGGCTAAGATTCAGTGTGATGTCCTTGGTCGTTATCGCTGATTTCCATCGGCCTCTCAGCGGATTTTGTCCTCTCCCCAAGAAAATTCCTGTAGGCTCGACGGCGTAGTTCCCAATTTCCATTTTGACGCCATCAACCGTGGCCCAGCCGTACTTTCCCTTGCGTTCTTCTCGGATCTTCTTCCTGGATTGTGCGAGTTCTTTCTTCTCTTCTTTCGTTATGTTCGCTTTGCGTGCTCTTTCGGCGTCAATCCAGTGAACGATGGGGGACCAGTCGAATTCCTCGACGGTGATCTTCTGATCCAGACCCAGTGCTTTTGCGAAGTCCTTCATGAAGTTAGAGCGAAACTTCACGTCTTCAGCGTACGGTGTCCCAAATTTCTGCGCGAACTTGACAGCCATCTCCTCCTGCGATGGGTTCAGTTTGATGGCTTTCCCGCAAAAAGAGATCGTGAAACCCTGTGGGGTGTATAGGTCTGGCACGAAGACTCCGTTATGGATCAACTGTTTGAGCTGGGTTGAAGCCATTGCTGATCCCTACTTTCTGGATGCGGGCGAATCAATTATTCTTGGCCTATTTTAACAGGTCAAGTCTAATACCTTATCTCTCGACTAAGGACAGGAAACCCTGTCGAATGGAACGACGTTGATTCATCGATCTCTTCGCTGTGACCATGGAATCAGTCTATGTGACTCATGAACGAACCCTTGTTGACAACTTCAATACTCTGTCATTGACTTGAATTCGATGTCGCTTTTACCGTTTATCTGCAGCAGGCATACTGTTCCAGACTCGGTCGAACAACTGTTCATGAGATTCGACAAGGAGCTTATTGGTTGTCCATATAGCCAGATCAGAACCCCGGTCGGTCCTCAGATCATCCGGCCTGCTCTCTATGACGACAAGTTCCTTGGAGTCTACTGAAACAAAACTGTTTGCAAAGGGCTTTTCCGATCGCTTTAGGTCCACAACTTCACCTAACTCACGCGCAACGCCTGAGTTTTCCGTTGTGATTTGCGCGAGAAACCTGACTGTTGCACCGCGTTTCCTTGCTCCCTCGAGGACTTCAGAATGGGCCTTGTAGGCGCGGATAAGGCCGGAGGCGCTCGTGCAGTAGTTGACTGACTTGGACGCATCGTTCATTATCTGAGTCAATTTGTCAAATATAGCCTCCCGACCTTCCAGTTTCCAACAATCGTTTGCCTCCTCTGGAACCTCACGTTTGACATACTTGCTGGTCTCGTAGGTCAGGGTGAGTGCATGAACCAATTCCTCTGTATCTTTGATTTCTTTGTTGAGTTTGGTAATTCGTGGCATTAGAGCTTCGCTTGGTGACGTGGGTGCGTAGAGTTCTGGTTNNGTAGCAGCCCTTTGCGCTCAAGTTCTCTTATGGCGCCGTAGGTTTTTGTTCTAGGTACTTCTCCGAAGAAGCTTACCTCTCCGGCTTTGATGGGCCCCTTTCTCACCAGCACAAGGTAAATTCGAGACTCATACTCATTCAATCCGAGATGGCGGAGTGCGCTCAGCTCTTTTTCCTCTATGGCCAACGCGTAATTCACCAAGCTACTTTCAAGGCCTGTTCGCTCCATAGTGTGACGCCCCGGTGTCTAATGTGTTTTCTTGAGATAGAACCGGCAAGACGTCTCAAACCCTTACTTTACTCGGTTGAATTCAAAGGTCGGATGAAACGAAGGGGTGCACCTCCATGGCTGAAAGCAGTAGAAAGGCCTTTTGAATGGTCCACCTAACGACGGAACCCCAGTGCTGACGTGTTGGCAACCAGCTATAGAGCCTGCATTCACGCATGCTCAATTCTCATTCCAGTCTTAGTGGAGACAACCTCTAGACTCCTAACCATAGCAGCACTATGCGTTGTGACTGCCGCCTACGTTGCGGGGGAATTGCAGCGTCTCCGTGGAAGATGCGTCCCCTTACTCTCTAAGTTCACATTGAAGATGAGTCGGTCAAATGAGAGGAATCATTTTATCACCTCTCCAGTCTTCCTTGCAGTTGGAATCATTCTCGTTCTCCTTATTTTCCCAAGAAGCATTGCATATGCCTCGATCGCTATCGTTGCGGTCGGGGACCCACTCGCGGCCTACGTTGGGGGCAGATTCGGTCGAAGGCACGTTGGAAGGAAATCATTGGAGGGTTTTGCGATTGGAACATTCGCCGCCTTCGCGCTAACTCTGTTTCTGGTCCCACCGAGCATTGGCGCCATCGGTTCGATGGCAGGCATGATCTTGGAATTAGCCGGGGTATTGGATGATAACCTGACTATTCCGCTTGGCTCTGGAACTGCGATGTATCTCGCGACGGCGCTCCTGGTACATGCAGCGGCCTAGTAATCCCGGACGCTGACCAGACCTTTGAAGATCGCTCGATCTGACGCGTCGAGGTTTCTGAGATGAGTTACGCTTTTGGACGATAACAACATGATTATTGCCCCAAAAAAATTGATTCTTAGGAAAAGGAGACTGAAAAAAATGGGAGAAAACGCTTCCTACCTACATTTATCCCCTTATTTCTTCATTTTCTTCTTTTTATGGGCTTTTGCCACCTGACGTTTCACCTCGAAGCGTTTTGAGCTAGCTAGCCTCAAATCCTAACATATGTGCAGTTTTCACTTAAAATACAATCGATTGCCTGGAGAGTTGGGGCTAGTCAATATAAATGGGTCTGAGATGTAAGAGGTGGTCATCTTTGTTAGCATCAAGTATCGAACTAGACCAGAACATCGAGGAATCCGAGCTTGACGAACGCGAGCGCGAAGTCCTGAGGTTCTTGTCGAGCGAACAAAACGCCTACTACTCGTTCCAAGGCCTGAGAAGAAGACTGGGATTTCACCAAGAAACACTTGCACGTACGCTCAAACGACTCGAAGAAGCACACGCTATCGAAAGATCACCCCAAGGTTACAAGGCCAGGAGTAATGGCGGTAGCTACTCATTCAACGTTCGAACAAACTCAACACTATCGCGGCCGATTATCGACGCATACCTACCCTCTGAGGTCGATGTCACGGTTCTATTTCAGAAATTGAAAGGGCGATGGTTTAGCAATTTCAGATGGTTGGGCTATTCCCGCGACGGTGAGCAGCTCTCAATGAGCTGGATAAGTGAAGATGGCCGGATGCAGCTGCAGGCACGGCTTGGAGGAGGTAAGATCATCATAGCGGCCGATTCGCTCGTAAACAATGGGGAATCCGGCCAAGTAGCCGCGGCCTATCAGCTATATGATCACGTCAGCAAAATAGCAGAAGAATTAGCGCGACACGAGAATCACATACCCGTCGAGAACTAGAGCCCCATGTGACTGGGCTAGCTCTTAGGCAGTCATTATTGCCAGATTGAGCAGACTGTTCCTTAGGTTATCTCATTGAACTCAAACGATGAATACTACGCAGCCGTATTCGAGCCGCCCTTCGTTAGCGCGCCTTGGAGACCGATCGAACGGGGGCNNCCTCGAAAGACCCCGAGAAAGAGGCTTCCCCTAGATCTCTGGCCCTTTTCTATCACGCAAATTCGGGCCTGTTCTCTTCCACCAACACACCTCAGTCACGCGTTTACCGCTAGTTACAAAGCATAACCGAAGCGGCCTACCTGGAGTGATCGAAGAGAGACGCATTACTTGCTGACAAGAAGGAATTAAGCAGGTTCACTCTCAAACTCGCGCTCAATCTTCAATTGGAATAGAACTGCGAGGCTGTGAATCGCATATCCCAAGATGATTTCGCCCAAGTGTGCAAGTCAAGAGCTGAAAGTGTGATCAGTGAGTTAGAGCAGGTCCGAAGTAAATCCTGATTCAGTCTGCTTGAGGACATTCGCGTTGAACATTCTTCTGCGGCTTTGCTTGCTCGCAGTTTCCTCTAAGTCGTCGCGTATTGTCAGGTTCAGGTGTGACACGCAAATCTTCTTAATACGTCCCTCCCTCAGGCGGCCACGTTAGGTGTAGTAGATGACGGAAAGAAGAATAATCGACGACCAAACCTTCCCGAACGAATGGCCCAAGGCAGGGGACCACGAGGGGCACGAGATTCGGAAGAAGGCTGGCGTGAGTAAAGAGCTTGGCGTGCATGGTGTCGCGGTCGCGGTGGACTTTGACATTTGCATCGCTGATGGAATCTGCATCTCAGTCTGTCCAGTGAACGTGTTCGACAAGATGGACATTCCAGGCGAGCAGGAGAAGGTTGACAAGAAATTGCCGAACGACAGTGGTAAACCGCTTCTCGACCGATGGAAGGCCGACCCGATTCGTGAGCGGGACTGCATCTTCTGCCGAGCTTGTGAGATTCAGTGCCCTGTACAGGCCATTAAGATTACCGAAGGCGTTGGCCCCTTCGCGTGATCTCCTACCCCATTTCCCTAACCTATTTTCTTACGTAGCCTTTATCCATCGGAGAACAGTCGGCGTTCACTAAGTTCACATATTTCGCTTCGTCGAATTTTCCTTAGTGAAAGGAATTGCCGATTTTTCTTTAGGCCGCAGGGCCTTGTTGGGTGCGGCTGCTGGTGGATCGCTGGGTCACGTTGCGGCAGGTTTGACTCGGGCAACTGTTGGTGTCGGTGTGGGTGCTCTTGCTGGGCTTGGCGTTGGTGCAGCAGCCAGCAAATTGACTAGACCGGCCTACGGACACCCGGTTTCATATCCCTACTATGGCTGCTACTGTTGCCCCGTCTTCTACGTCGGGCCACCGGCGTACTAGACCACTGCGGTTTAGACTCGCACTGCTTTTTTCAAGGGAGCCGTCAGACTTAGAAACAGAACATACTGTGAGCGTTGTGGGTTTTCTTGGTGACACTTGTTCCTGTCTTGGGCACTATTGTTTTGATAGGTGCGATCTTTCAGGTTGTTTTAGATTTTCAAGTTGCTGCTGATATTCAGGGTCTTCGCGATATTCACATGGGCATTGGAATCTTCGGACGCGTTCTTGTTGTGGCGTTAGCCGTTTTGGCGTTTAGAGCCAAGACGGGGATTGTTTACTCAAAGGTTACGATGACGGTTCTCACGATTATCGTCGTGCTGCAGGTCTTCTTGGGGCGCCAGTTTTCTCGGGGAGCCGGATGTCCTGCTCATGTCGCATGAGGCGACCGCCTTTGTGATCGTGCTACTGTCGCTTCTGATGGGCGGGATGACTTTCTGGAGCGCTACGAGGCTAACCAGAACCCACACTTGACTCCGAACGCGTGAGTTCTCTCTGCAGCGCCTTCTTTGATCAATAACGTTCGCGTTATCCTTATGTGCCGCCCGCGTTTCTTGCAAGATGTCATGTGCGGGGTAGGGCCTTGGCTTATGCGGGGGTAGGCGTAGCGCAAAGCGTAACCCCCTACCGCCAAACTCACGTTGAGTGAGGGTGAGGCTAGGTCAAAGGCGCGAGACGCATCAGAAACCATGCGTACGTGAAGCTCAGGCACATCAAATCCGGATGTTAAGAGACCTCGTCCCGCAGGGGTTCAGGGGTTCAAATCCCCTCCCCCGCACCATCCATAATTTTGGACCTGGAATAGGGGGGTGGTGTAATTTTTTGGGGAGAACATGTTACCGGCAAATTGGGGCTGGGCTGAAATCCCCTACACCCATCTCCGAGCCAGAAACCAATAGCGACTCATGCAGCTAACTCCTGTTCGCTGCGGACTGGCTTGTTGAACTTCATCCAATAGTTTGGTATCGCAGGATCCTTGTCTGGGAAACAGGAACCCATATTGCAGGATTGTTTCCAAAAGAAAAAGCGCTTCTGATGGAAATACAGCCAGCGTTTCAGGTACAGTGAGGTGTAATTTCTAGATGAAATGCGACAGCAGGCCCAAGATGCCGCCTATTAGGACGAGCAGGCCGCCGATTCCGCCGCTGATGAAACCAATGATGATCAATACGATCGCCCAGATCAACTCGCTTGCCCGCTTAGAGACTATCACAGCAACGATGCCTAGGATTAGGGTGATGATGCCGGCGCCGAAGAAACCTCCGATAGGCGATTGAAATGGGATTGATATTGCATAATTTAGCAACGAGAGTAGGCTGAAGATTACCATGAGTAGTCCGCCGACTATGGCGAGAATGTAGGCCACGTATCCGAGTGTACCTTTTCCACTCTTCAATCTAGGTCAGCACTATTACGTGCTGATTTTGCTTTTATGACTTTGCACAACTTGTCTATTATCGAGTCAGGTAGCATTAACTGAATCTCACGGTCGTGATGGTTCGACCATTTGCGGCCGACAACCGTAACATGAGAAGAATGATAGCGAGAACGAAAAGGCAGCTGACATCTATATTGGATCATAAATTTTGACTCGCACATTCAATTGATACGATTCACCATGCTTTGCTAGGCTCCGATTTCGCTATCTCGAATTAGCCTAAGTGTTGAAGCAGATGGGATCCGGTTATCGGTTCGAGAATACCATACCTCTATTGGAGAACTGAGAAGACTAACAACGAGTCATGGAATAATGCCTCCAGCCGCCAAAATAAGACACTTCACCAATTAATGCGACAGAATTGTAAACTCAAAATACTCTGGGTCTACTGGTGCGCACACACACTTTCTGACGACCAACTCTTAAGAAGAAGTTGCTAGGATCACTTTTTGATATTTCATGTCAAGCTCTGAAGAAACTGTAATAAAAATTGAATCAGGACTCGGCCTCAGAGAGAAAGGAGACAAGAAGTACAGGTTCAATCCTCCAGCCGGAACACTCATTCTGACGGATAGGCGGCTAATCTTCGCGCAATCCGACGAGGGTCTTGCGAAGCGCATGGTTGCCGCAGGACTATTTGGAAGCATGGCACTGAAATCGATGATGAAAGTCAAACCGGAGGAACTGGACAAGGCCCTTGAGAGGCCGGAGAGTTTCCAACTAAGCCTCCCGGACATATCGGAAGCTAAGATTGAAAAACAACTCACAACCCCCTTCCTAGTGGTCAGATGGAACGCTCCCGAGAATCCGAAAGTGGTATTCTACAAGGTGGGGGTGTCTTCTGGTCTCAAAGGATTATTCGATGAATGGATCAAAGCAATACAAGACGCAAGAAAACCGACGCCAACTTCGCAATCCGATAATGTGGGAAAAATCTGTATTGGATGTGGCCAAAAAATTCCGGAAAACGTAAACTTCTGCCCAAAATGTGGCGTCAAGCAGTAGCGGGTATGAATAATTCTTAGCCTACTGGAGGCCATCAGCTGCACCTCAATAGGCCGATTTGCATTCGGTTCGAGATTCGGTTACGTATCCTCTATTGTTCTGCTCCACAGTGGGGGCAGAACCTTGTTTGTTCGGGGATCTTCTGTCTGCATTGTTGGCAGAAAACGGTTCCAGTCAAAGTTGTCGATGAGCCTTGCATAGTCTGGGCAGGCTGTTGAGGAGTTCCTCTAGAATGCATCAGCAGTGCAATTGCGACGATTGCCACTACGGCGATGATGCCTAGAAGTCCCAACACACCTCCTGGAATGACGCCCAGTAGAGTGTTGAATGGGTTCTCCACCACATTGAAGGAGATCGTCTCGCTTGTCGCTCCCAAGTAGTCATCATCGCCTTCCCAGGTTGCGAGAACAGTCCATGCTCCCGTTACAGTGGGCTTGAGACTTTGCGAGTACGTTCCACTCGATGAGGTTGGCACAGTTCGAGTCAGCGTCGAACCATCCGGTCCGTTGAACGTCAGGGTGATTGTTGCAGGCCTGGGGGGTGATAGTTGACCTGTGACCGTGATCGTGTCTCCTTGCTGATTTGGTTGTGAAATGGACAGCGTTGACGCCTGCTTCGGCTTCTTTTCTATGCTCAACTCGATCTTTGCAGAGTGACTCTTGCCAGCACCTGACGCATCTACGCTAGGCTGGTAACTGCCTTCAGGAGTTGACACTGACACATCAATCGTCAAAGCAGTCGTGAAAGAGGGCTTGCCGGATGGAACCGTGAAGGTGGGAGTTGCACCAGTGGGAAGCCCTGACACTGATAGTGCAACTACCCCATCAAAACCACCGGTCGGGCTAACGGCAACATTGAAAGTGGTTTTCTGGCCCTGTTTCACTGATGTTGTTGTAGGCGAGACAGTTATCGTAAAGTCCGGGGCGTCCGCTACAATAAGGGTCGCTGTCGTTGTCTTCGACATACCCCCGCCCGTGGCAGTTATCGTAATCGTGTAGGTGCCTTTCGACGACGCACTGCCGGCGTTGAGGGCAAGAGTTGACGAGAATGATGGCGTCCCAGTTTGGGGAGCAAAACTGTAGGTCACCCCTGACGGGAGACCCGACAGGCTTAGCGCCACCGTGGACGCTGATCCACCGGCTAAGTTGACTGCGACCGAGTATGACGTTGTCTGGCCAATGCCTAATGTCTGACTGGAGGGAGAGACCGATACTGAGAAGTCGAAAGCTGGGGCCTTCGGCACAACTGTCAGACTTGCTGTTGCCTGATGAGTAACTCCCTGCGCATACCCGACCAAAACGAATGTGTACGTTCCCGTTGGACTGGTGGGTGAAGTGGACACCCGCAGGTCTCCGCTGCTCGTTGTTTGCCAAGTCATCCCAGGACCCAAACCGCTCAAGTCAACAGAAATGGTGATCCCGCTGTACGATGCACTGCTGTAGGTGAGAAGAACTTTGTACATTGCATCTCCGCCCTGCTCTACGGTTTGTGATGATGGTGAGAGTCCCAACGAAAAATCGAAAGCAGGCCCTTGCACGACGAAGGTTGTTGAAGCCGTACGTTGAAATGGGCTTCCGCTGGGAGGACTCCAAGTAGCGACGATNNTCTTACTGTGTATGTGCCTCGAGTCACTGTCACGTCGGTGACCCTGAGAGTGTGAGCCGACTGGTCGTATGAACCACTCATACTCACGGTCCCGGCGGGGGTGTCAAAATACAAGGTCACAGACACCATCAAACTTGGAATAGTGACCAAGTAAGGTAAGTTGAAACTCACTGCAACAGCGTCTCCCACATTGTACACAGATCTGTCGGTTGCGAGGGTGACCACCTGAGCGTACGCAACATCCGCAGTCATCGTGACAAGCACACACAGCAACGCAATAATCGCCGCAACTCGCTTCAAATTCGCCTGTCCTCCTGTCATCGTTAGCATTGGTGAAGCACAAATCAGCGATTATGCTAGTGTCTTATATTGAATTTGGCAGAAGCCTTCGCGGCATTCCGACCCAGCCTTGGAAAGCGTTCAGTGTCAACAGTCATAATGTTAGATTGAGAAGGATCGCAAACTTCCTGATGGTCTGTGGGAAGCCTTTCCTTTCTTATTTTGCGTATTGGTTTCTTCGGTGTGTGTGGGTTAGCTGGTGCGAGAATCAGAATTCGAACCAGTCAAAATCAACTAGCTAACAAATTGAAAATCGTCTCAAAATGAAACATTAGGCCTGATAGACTGCGACTAATCGTACTCTAGACCAGGTTAGGACCATTGGA
Source organism: Candidatus Bathyarchaeota archaeon (assembly GCA_003152955.1). The sequence continues at coordinate 2,116 of PMBQ01000049.1, read as the reverse complement.
ACTCTCGGTCTGAAGCTCCGACCATTCCACTATTCGTTTTTCACAACAGGTTTGTTCAGAGACGGTGAAAGCAACGTTTTTCGTATGGTTTTAGAATAGTTTTCACTGCCGCAGAAATACCCGTTAGAACGTCACTAATACTCACATCGATGGGCAAAAAGTCTACAATAAGAGGAGGAGTGGCAACTCCTCTGTTGATGCACGTATTTCTCGTGCCGAGATAGCTGCCACAGTTAGCTGAGAGCTTAGAGGTCTTCAGGTCTCAAGGTCTTCCTGCCATTTGCTTTGGCTCTTGCAACTGCCTTAGCCAATTCTTCAGCAAGATGCTTGTCCAAGGCTTCGATGAAGTCACCTGAAGCTCTCATACCTTTCAAACGAGCACGAACAGCGGATTTGACGACTAATGCCATTCATTTCAGACTCCTAATTTTATGAAAGATAATCGGAAAAGATTGCATATAAGGCTATTTTCAAAGTCAATTCATGCCGTTCAGGTTTCTTCTGGAGAACTGGAGACACCCTTCATGATCGTAATTTGAACCGTCGCACCGCATTCACTACACTATATCAGTCCAAACAGAGGCTATTTCCTGAAAGGCTGCAAGCGAATCCAATTCTTGTCTGGAATGCTCTTCCAGTACGGTCTGATTTTCTTATCCAGCCTACCAACGTATGCAAATACTCCCTCCCACTCTCCACCTTGTATGGACTCATAATGGTCGTAGTATCTGACGAATTTTCTGACGAATTTGACAAACTCTCTTAGTGGAATGATGCCTTTCTCACCCTTCTTACATTCAATTAGAAGCGTGAATCGCTTCTTCCGGACTGTGCCATTTTCCTTCGTCGCAATAAGATCGAAATCTCCGTATCGGTCCGACACGTTGCGCCTCACGGAGAACCCTTTGCTTGCATAGTAGTTGGAAACTCTGATTTCGAAACCCTTCCCCCTAACTTGCTTCAGAATGCCTCGCTTCTCCTCGGCCTTCCTCTTAGAGACGACCGACATATCAGCCACAAATGCACCGACAATTGTCACGTTATCTAACTTTCGAGGCTACGTTGCCGAGATGTACCCACAAGAAAATTCAATTCGACAAACCCCACTACAAGAAGCAAGACAAACTACCCTTCATACCACTAGAATCAGAAATGGATTCCACTCTGTTGGCTGTGAGTTCTAGCGGAAGTTACGATGCCTATTGAGCATCCGTATGGATGTCTTCCACAACTACAAGACCGCATCAAGCATTGAAAGGCAAAACTCCAGTCAAGGTTGCGGGCATCACAGTTCAGGGAAAGGACAGGTGGTTGGCTCTAATCAAAAACGCTTCCTTTAGAACATCATGATGAGGCGGTTGGCCCGCATGAAAATTCGACGTCATCTTTGTCTTCCTTAATTCTATACCGAAAAGTATGCTCCTTAGCAGGCTTGCCCTGTATGTTATGATGATGGGCAACTGTAACTATCCAAAAATCTCCATCTTTCTTTGCATCCGGTCTTAGTTGGTCAAACATAGCGTCTGGACATACACGCCCCATTTTGAACATTGCATAGAAGATGACCTCTTTTGCTTCCAAAATTCACACGCCATCTCTGTGGTATTTGTATGCGCTACTTATGGTTATCTAAGTTGCCTCCAGATAATTGAGATCATCTGAGCATATTGACAGTGACCGTTCTCGTTTACAGAATTAAACAGCCTGCAACCCTGTTCCCTTGATGTTAGAAGACAGCTGATTAATTGTCAAGAAGATTACCAAGAAAGATACCGCAAGTGCAATCGGGTATGCCACACGCCCAGATGCCTGAAGTTTCAAGCCCCTTAGCGCCTCTACGTTTAACTCCGGCTCGTTGCTGTTCTGCTGTGACTGCACTTGTTTGTTCAGTTCATCCCTACTGCTAGGCAGGCTGGAATGCTGAAAAGACATATGTCCGACGGCTGCTTGGATTTCATGATCGTAGAACGGCGCGCTACTCTTCATCCCATTCAATCATGCCGTTCACATAATCGCCCGCGGGCCTAGTGGTGCGCACACGCAAATGTTCTACAACCACAAGCGAAAAGTACTCGGACATTCATCTCTCGTCTGACACAACACGGAAACATTACGG
>PMBQ01000148.1 GCA_003152955.1 Candidatus Bathyarchaeota archaeon | reverse complement strand
CTTGCCGCGTGCGCGTCGCCCACGTCCACACCAGCCGCGCCAACTACCACAGCCGCGCGCGCCGCGACGACCGCGCCGGCTAGCGCGGCAATCGCGACTGGCGCACCGCGACCAGCAGAGACTCGCGCGTCCGAATCCACACCGACGAACGCGCCATCAGCCACGTCTGTCGCCCAAAAAACGGTGACTGTGCAGGAGATTCGCGGCGTGTTCGGCTCGCCCGTCACCTTCGCCACGCACGCCGAACTTGCAAGCTATAGCTTTTCCTTCGGTCCCTCGGACGGTCAATTCGGAGCAATCCCAACTGGCGGCATGAGCTACACGTTCTACGGCACGGCCGGCTCCACTTCCTCATGCGCCGGAACTCCGAACGTCAAGGAGGGTGAATTCACGTTCGCCGGCACGCTCGATCATGTGATCGGAAGCAATGGTTGCACGACGCTGTTCGGTCCAGGAGATGGCCCGGCGGGGTGGATATTCGACGCAAACTATGCTGGCGGCGGCCAAGTTGTCCGTTTCGCGAGCGGCGGCAGAAACGGGTGGCTTATCCCCTTCCACGGCGAGGCCTGGTGGAAGAACCCGGCGACTCCGGATCACAAGTGCATCGTGGGAGCGGGCCCTTCCGAGGTGAACTGCTTCTACGGATCTCTTGGCTTGGCGGTTTCGACTGATGACGGGAAGACCTTCAAGGTCGTGGGGCAGATCCTCCAGCCGAGCCAGCCAATGTCGGTCTTCACCGGCGGCGGTAAGAACATGAACGTCGGTTACGGTTCGCTGGTCGTCGCTGATGCGAACGGCAGGCATCTCGACAACCCGCCCGCTGATCCGAGTAGTGCCTACTTCTATCTCTTCTACACCGACCTATTGCCAGGGTTGCCGGGTGCATGCGCCACCTCGGTCTGCATGGGCGTCGCGCGTGCACCGTACGCCGACGTGATCGCGGCCGCGCTCTCCGCCGATCCGCACAAGGTCGCGGAAGTGTTCCACAAGTACGACGGAGGCTCGCCGAACCCTTGGACCCAGCCCGCCACCAGCGACACGCCCGACCTTTCGGGAACCGCTGGTAAATACGCTCCCCTCTGGACAGACGAGCCCGGAGTGCAGCCCGAAGTAATCTACGACAGCAACTTCGATGTCTACCTAGCTGTGTACCAGTATAGCGGAGGTTTCAAGGTTCGGGCTTCAAGCGACCTGATTCATTGGTCCGAACCCGTCGGCGCTCCATACTATGAGACAGGTCGCACGCTGTATTACCCAACCCTCATGGGCGAAACTGGAGACCCAACCATCGCGGGAACGGCGCCGCGAGTCTATTTCAGCAGTTTCCCCACCGGCTCATTCCCCAACTATGCAACCTCGGTTTTCGAGAGCGTGCAACTGGCGCTCTCCTCTCAGACTCCCTCAACCATGATCAGTATGAGTGGCAGCTCGGTGTCTAATCTTGAAACCACATCAACTGTTGCGACGTCAAGCTTGAAGTATCCTTGGCAAGTCGGGATTGGTTTACTCGTGACGGCTGTTATAGTTGTCGTCCTTCTCGGAGGCATATTCGCTTTGAGAAAACGCGTAAGAACGCCTTAGTCTCCACGTCTCTTTGCGCACCAGCAAACCACAACAACAAACTCAGACCACAAACCGACGTGATTTCTTGTGTAGTACTCATAGTGTGCACATACACGAAAAACTGCTCGCTGCAAGAGGGTTAGCCCTTTATAGTGCTGAACTCGATTGGAAGTTGATACAATATGCCTATTGTCATGACAATGAATTGGAAAGGCTTCACCCGCGAACAATATGAGGCCATAAGGAAACCAGTCAACTGGGAAGGAAACGTACCCAAAGGGCTGCGATTCCACGCGGCGGCGTTCGACGCAAACGGGGCTCACGTCACTGACATCTGGGACACCGCCGACAACTTCAACGACTTCGTCAAGACCAGACTTATGCCAGGCGTGAAACAGGTCGGGATCCAAGGAGAACCTCAGGTAGAAATCTACCCAACCCACAACATCTTCACACCCGCCTACAATCCAAAGTAAGAACAGAAGCTTCAGTGGGCCTCCCCAGCGGCCCTTTCTGCTCTCCTTTGTACATCCATGATTGATTTGTCTTAGGCAACGGGAAACTCTTGTTCAAAGGAACAAGGGAAAGGATTGGTTTGAAGCTTCTGAAAACAAAGACGTTGCGTTCAGGGGTCGTTATGCTTTACTACCAACCAGCGGTAAAGGTTGCTTAGTTCTGATATTGTCTATCAAATCGAGCAAATATCCATGAAACCAAAAAGAGAAAAGTTCTATGAGGAATGAGAAGATCGTGACGCAACTAGGTCCTTTAGACGCTGTCAGCAATTTGACTGCAGCCATCAATCGGGGAGATCTCGCAGCAATGTTGGAGCTCTTCGAAGAGGATGCGGTTCTAGTAGTTCAGGCTCTGGCGGGGCAACCTGGACAAACCGTCCGGGGTAAGGTTGCTATCCGTGAAGCATACGAAGGATTCTTCTCAATGAAACCCATACTTGGTCGAGAAGCCCAACAAATAGTGGAAACGGGTGGTATTGCTTTTCACTGTTCTAGGTGGGCATTGACGGCTACTTCTCCAGACGGTAAGAAGGTAGAGAGCGCAGGAGTCTCTTCAGATGTGCTACGGAAACAGTCCGATGGACGGTGGCTTGTCCTGATCTACAGTCCTTACGGAACAAGCATAGTGGGCTGATAGAATCAACTAGGTATTACTGTATGCATGAATAACTGACTGTGTTGTTTCACCATGATGTCTAGGATCGAAAAGGAAGGGCAACGATTTGTGTGCGATAAGTGTGGTTTCGAAACGAACAGTTCAGAAATCTTCCCCTTGCACAAGAAGAACTGTCCCCAAGTTTAGGTTCCTCTACCCGCATCATTAGACCTGTGTGCGGTATAGATGGTGCGAGCATACGAATTTGCACCGTCACTTTGTTCGACCAAGCTCCAGACGGCCGCACTTTAAGATCCGAACTTGAAATCGCTAAGTCTATGCTCGACTTCTTGAAGGGTTTCGTCCTTCTTGCAGAAGGCTAATCGGACCTTCCTACTTCCCAATGTCTTATCGTGATATAGGGCGACAGCGGGCAAAATAGCAACTCTCGCCTTTTCTAACACGGTGTCAGCAAATTCCTGACCATCGTGGAATTGGGGCGGAGCATCAGCCAAAATGTAATACGCTCCTTCAGGTTCGTGAAACGAAATATCACTCGCGTCGAGGACGTTCGTGAGGAATTCTCGCTTCTTATCGTAGAATGAGGCGAGGTCTGTATAGTAGGAACGAGGAAACTGAAGCGCGGTCACAAGTGCTTCTTGGAGCGGTGTGGGCGCCCCAATGGTCAGGTAGTCGTGAATCTTTCTTATCGCGTTTGACAACGTCTCCTCTGCTATTGCCCATCCGACCCGCCATCCTGTTACGCTGTAGGTCTTGGAGGCACCGCTGACCGTTACGGTTCTTTCGTGCATGTTACCGATCGTTGCCAAGCTAACGTGCGGTCTATCGTAGATTATGTGCTCGTAGATCTCATCCGTAATCGCCACGCAATCGAACTCCTCACATAAGTCTCCGATGAGCTTCAGCTCCGATCGTTCAAGCACCTTCCCAGTAGGATTATTCGGAGTATTGACAATGATTAACCGGGGTCTCCTCTCCATGACCCTCTTCAACCGTTCCGGGTCAAGCCGAAACTTCTCACCCTCGAACGGAACGTAAACCAGCTCCGTACCTGCCAGAATCGCGTCGGGCACGTAATTCTCGTAGAACGGATCCGTCACCACAACCCTATCCCCAGAGTCTGTCAACCCAAGAATAGCCGACGCAATCGCCTCCGTAGAACCGCAAGTGACCGTAACGTTCCTCTCCGCATCGGCGTCAATCCCATTGTACTCCTTCACCTTCCGAGCGATCGCCTCCCGCAGACTCTGCTGCCCCCACGTTATGGGATATTGATTGAAACCACCCCTCAGGGCGTTTACTGCAGCTGAGATCAGCTCAGCAGGCGGTTCAAAATCGGGCATTCCTTGAGCGAGGTTGATCGCGTTATGCTCCTCGCTCAGCCGCGTCATCTCACGAATTACCGACTCGGTGAACAATCCCAGCTTCTTGGACATAATTTATCCTCGGTCATGTATTGAGTTTCGGTTATTCCATAGAGAACGAGTTGACGTTAATATCATGAGTCGTTGCTGGAACCCGTCGTGCTTCACGAATGTCTTTCTATGAGACAGAGACACAGATTTAGCTCAATCACCTACTCGTGCTAGAAGGAAATAATGAAACACGTACGGTTAGGTTACGCGTGTGTTAATCTAACTCGGAGAAAAAGGTCCGACTAGCCTTACGTGTCGTCTGTCAAATGCAAGTCCCGTTCGACTGGAGGAGCTAGCTCTAGCAAATCTCACAGGCCTACGTGAAGTCTTGCACTGGAATTCTGCACACAAGACCATGATCCTCCGCATCTCCTCGGGATTATTCCGTTGGCGTCTCATTCAAACGTAAAGTGGCCATGGCGAGAAAAACTTGGGGCACAACTCTCAACGCTAGGGAATTATGCGAGAGAGCATAGGATGCGACTCTCAATGCATCCCGGTCAGTATGTCGTCTTGAATTCGCAGCGCACCAATGTTGTACGGGCAGCAGTGGATGAGTTATCGTACCACGCTGACTTTCTAGACGCAATGGGCTTAACTTCGGAACATAAAATCAATCTACACGTTGGAGGAGTCTACGGAGATNNCGACGTGCTGGTCTATGTGGATCGCTCAATGTTCCGTTGGTCTTTGACTACTTGCATCATCAAGCATACAGCAAGAGCCCCATAGAAAACGACTCAATGGACCGAGTGTGTGCTACATGGTCTCGTGCCGATGGCAGCCCGGAAATGCACTATTCAACGCAGAGGAGCAAATCAAGAAGAGGGGCACACGCCGACATGATCAATACTGGAGACTTCAGGCATTTCCTGAAGATTCTTCCACACTAATGTTGATCTCATTCTAAGCTAAGGCCAAGGATAAGGCTCTCCTAAGCTACGGGAAGACCTGCATTCTGGCACCGCGATGCTTGACGTTACCGTTGCATAGTCTGTCGCGAGTAGCATTCGCTTCCCTTGCTGTAAGATCTACGATCCATGATTGCCTCTGGACTGAACAATCTGGTCCATGCCGCGAGAAATCTACGTCAAATGATGGAACTCCG
>PMBQ01000104.1 GCA_003152955.1 Candidatus Bathyarchaeota archaeon | reverse complement strand
CGCAAAGTTTGCGCTTAATCAGAACTATCCCAATCCGTTCAATCCTTCTACACAGATTGCATTCTCGATCTCAAAGGAAGGTCCGACATCTCTTCGGATATACGATGTTCTGGGACGCGAGGTGTCCACACTGGTTAACGAGACTCGCAAAGCTGGACAGTACACCGAGCGGTTTGATGGCGGGAGAGTCGCTTCTGGAGTGTACATGTACGTGCTCAGAAGTTCAGAAGGCCAGTTGGTCGGTCGAATGATGCTGTCGAAGTAATGATAAGAATGGGGCTATCGCTGGGGTAGCCCTCTGTTTTAGCTCTTCGTTCTCACGGGCCGAAAAGTGTCCGAGAATTCATTGTCCAATTGACTGACGCGAGCCCGATATGAAAATATTCCTTGACGATCTTCGTGAACCACCGGCAGGATGGATTAAGGTCACTCATCCCAGTGAGGTAACCTCCCATATCCTTCAAGGGGAGGCTGCAATTATTGATCTCGCCTACCACTTAGGTAACGATCGGAAATACACCGGTCTTACGGTACTGAAATGGCTTCAAAATGAAATAGGGGAAGGTAGAATTCCTGCCCGGGTTCCAGAGATCAGGATTCACACAGATGACCAGGAAGCCAAGGCAATGATGGAGGGTATCCGAGGACGAATCTACAAATGGAGTAAACGAGATATCGGCGAATGAGATATGATCGACCAGAAGTAGTCCCTACCCAGGGCTATGAGCTTTGACATTGGCTTATCAACGCGACGAGCTACCAACGTATCCACTTTCGCTTCGGCGCCAGAGATTTCACATATTTATTCTGATCGTCGAGGGAATTCATCCCATCTCGCACCCGCTCCATTGTCCTGGGGAGGGCCCGATGAGAACGGCCTGTTGTACTTCGTGTGATCGAGGAGTTAGCTGAGCACAGGAGTAGAAGGGAAAGAGAGGCCAACAGAGTTCACATCACCGAGCACCCGCGTCCATTGTCCCGGGAGGGCCAAAGTGGTTTGAGGACGCACACTTAGTACTCCTTGGTCTCCAATACTTCGACGATCCGCGCCTGGGGGTTCATCATTATCTTCCCTTCGACGCGGCCCCACACGACGCGCATTGCGGTGAGAACGGCCTCTGCCTGGCTCAATGTGTCGAACTCGAGATCGATCATGGCATAGTTGGGCTCAACTATCGGTCGCAACACACGATGCCGGCGCACACCTGATTTCTCCCGGCCGATAGGGTCGCTGTCGAAAGCCTTCTTCCAGCGGTCGAAGTTCGGGACTGGGTGTTCAATCCTCAAGATGTACATTTGAGCTCCTCTGCTTTTAGACGATCTGGTAACTACCCCCTAACGAACGCGCCTCACTTGCGGCGACGTACAGTCTCGGACTCTTGCGCAGGTCAAATGAGAGAACCTCGCACATAACAACGCTTCAGGATCCCACATGCCATAGGTAGATCTGCCACCCCACCGTCGGCTTCTTGTAGAGTACCAACGAATGAAAATGAGGATCAGCGTTCAAGACATCGGAGGTCCTCAAGATGACATAGAGCGCGTCTCTAGCATCATTGAAATTGACGTCGGACGACGTAAGCCGTGAGGAATCTTCGTTGAGAACACCTACCCTATTTTTGCCTTTCAAGACTTCCAGCAAGGACTCGCGTTTTCTCCCTTTAATCACAAAAGCATCAGCTGAGACATGCTCCTTGATGGAATCGTACGGCGCACCTCTTAATATCTCCACCACGTAAGACAAGGGTGAGCTTTCAGGTCGACAGAATGCACCCGATGTTGAATCTTGAGCTAAACAGAGCCCAACACTCAGAATCACCATCACGGTTGTGTTTGCCAGCCCGAAGATCATTGCTGAATTCCTTCGATCAATGGAACTTGTTGCGTTCAATACCCAGAATCACCGAATCGCGAAGATTGATTCTCGCCCGGTTGAAATGTGACGACCCCCAATTGCATAATGTTGTGAGGGGTTCCCATCAACCGGCCTGCGACTCACCCACCGCTCCTACAGTCCAAAACTTCACCGCGAGGCCTGGTTGTCCCCGAACGACAGATGCGGTTCACCGCTGCTGGCACGGTCTCGGACGTCACCGCTCGGCCGGTCGGGATTGGGGATCACGCAGTGCGATGGGAAGGCCACTCCCCCTGGACTATCTACCTTCAAATCGTGTGTAGAGAAACTTCACTCCCCTCGGCTATAAAGAAAACGGACAGCTCCCTTCTTGTTGAACTTGCCCTTCACGTAGTGAGACATCGTTCCTTCCAACACGGGTGGGCGAGGGTCTCGCTCAAAGGTGCCCCCGGGGAGAAGCCAATGGCCCGCAAAGGCATAGATCTCGCCGATACATTCTTCAGTCTCGAACACCAGGGAATCCCTGTTTATGTGAATGTTTGTAAGCCGACAGGTTCTATCTGAGAAGGCTGAGGCGACGCTGGGACCTCCCCAGAAAAGAGCACGCCCGCAAACGGAGTCCGGGTGAAGGGCAGAATCACACGAGAAGATCTCGAGTTGATTAAAGTTCGGGAAAGGATCCTCTCGTACCTCGCTCAAATAGTAGCCAAAATAGTCACTCACTTTCACATGGCTGGTGTCTTGGGAACGTGCTTGCCAAGTTAAACCAACCGTGAGCAGCGTCAACAGCTTAATCAGCATTCGCATCGCTGTGTAGAATATTGCGTTTGTGAAACTCTTCAAGTGCGTTTCGGATTCCAAATTGAGTCGTCGCTCTACGCCCAAAAACGAATTCGTCTCATCCAAAGCTCCCACACTCCCTTACGTCACCGCGAGGCCGGTTGGGTTCAGGGATCGCGCTTCGCAACGGGAGGACTCTGTTTTCTTGACGATCTTCTTCTTCAAGCCGTTTCGCGGCCTTTGCTGAATTCGTTCTTTCGTGAGGCATGCTTATGCCATCATGATTTGCAGTCTCGACCGATGATAACGCTGAAGCATTGCGGG